>NZ_JAOSHO010000551.1 GCF_025917275.1 Pseudomonas agronomica
GTTCGTCGAGCATGTCGATCAACGCTTCATGGGCGCGTTGCGCTTCCTGGAAGAATGCGTCGCTGACCGCCAGGCTGCTCTCTTCGACCGCGCCGTAAAGGTCGAGCAAGGCTTCGCAAAGTTCATCCACCGGGTGCAGGTCGGCCAGATGCGCGCCTTCGCCCAGGGTGGTCAACTCGTCGAGTAACGCGCTGAGCTCCTGGCCTTCGCCAGGATGTTGTTGCCAGCGCTGCAGCAGGTTTTCAGCATCCAGCAGGATGTCCATACCCTGAGCGAGGAAGTTGTTGATCAACTGCGGATCACGCTTGGTGCGCGCGCCTTGGTCCGGCGTGCCGAGGACCGCTTTCAAGCGCTCGGTCATCAGTGCCTGGGCGCGCTGGATCAGGTCGGCGGCACCGGAGATCGGCGCCAGCGGCTCGCTGTGCAGTTGACGCAGCCCTCGTCGCAACAGCCCTTCGCCTTCGAGCAGCAGCTCCACCTCATCCAGGTCCAGGGCGATCAAGTGCGCCTTGTATTCCCGGGCCAGTTCGTCCAGCGCCCCGGCGAGCTCGGCAATGGGCAGCACGCCAGCCATGGAGGCGCTGCCCTTGAGCGTGTGCAAGGCACGTTGCAGTTCGTCGTTGGCCTGCAGCGGAAGGTGTTCGGCGGCCTGATCGAGGAAGCAATTGAGCGCGGCGAGGTGCCCCTGGGCTTCGTTGTCGAAGATCTTCAGCAACAGCGGGTCCAGCGCCGCCACGTCCTGTTCGTCGTCCTCTTCGGCATCGCCGCCCTTGGCGAGCGCGTGGGCGCGAGCAGCCAGGCGGTCGACATCGTCACGCTGGCGCTGGTGATGAGCCGCAAACTCAGCGACCAGCCCCGGCAGCAATTGCACCGTCTCGTCAACCAGCTGCCGGACCGAAGCGCCCGGCTCGACACTGCGTTCCAGCACGCGGTTGAGCAGGTTTTCCACCGCCCAGGCCAATTCCCCCAACACCAGCGCCCGGACCATCCGGCCGCTGCCCTTGAGGGTATGGAAAGCCCGCCGCAGTTCTGTCAGGGCGCCGTGGTCGTCGGGGTCGGCCGTCCAGCGCGGCAGGTATTCATGCAGGACATCCAGAACTTCATCGGTCTCCTCGAGGAACACCTCGCGCAGTTCATCGTCCACCGGGCTTTCATCCACGGGGGGCGGCAACAGGCTACCCGGCATGTTCCTCGCCGGCGGGTTGACCGCCGAGACCGGGTTGGCCAGGACTTCGGCCAATGACTGCACGGTCTGCGGATCGTCCAGTTCCTGCAAATCCTGCATGACCTGGGCTTCGTTGGGGCTCAGCACGTCATCGAGCAACGGGACGCGGGCTTCGTCAGGGAAATAACCCAGGATGCCCAAGCTGCGCTCGACGCCGTCCAACAGGCCCTCGGCCGGTTTCAGCGGGTCTTCGCCCAAGCGTTCCAGGTAATATTCCAGGCCGCTGATCACATCGGCCAGGTGATCGAGTTCCTCCCAACCCGGTTGTGCATGTTCGAGCAGCAGGTGCTCGCGGATGAATTCGTTGCACGCCTCCACCAGCCTGGCGGCACGGCTCAACGGAATCATCGCCAGCGCGCCGCGTACCTGGGTCAACAGCGCGGGCATGTCCTTGAGCTGATCGCCGTTCCAGTCGGCGTCGATGTAGTCGACGATCATGTCCTTGGCCTGCTGCAGGCAGGTGTGGGCTTCCTTGATGACGATCTGGTGGATCTGGGTCAGGTCGATCGTCGGCAGGTGGTTGTCTTCGCGGCTTTCAGGTTCGACGGTGCCGACCATGCCGGCCAGCGTCGCCTCGACGTAGAGCAAGGCGCCGGCGACGTCCATCAGCGTCGCATCGTCAGGCTCGCGCTGGCCCTGGGCGAGGCTCAGCACCACGGCCAACTGATCGATGATGACTTTGCGCGGCTGGCCAAACCCCAGCACCGCCAATGTGTCAGCGATTTGCCGCAAGGGCGCCAGCAGGCTGTCCAGTTCCGAGGCATGCTGGCGATCGCTGCGCACGAACAGGTCCAGGCGTTCCTTGACCCGCACCAGCTCCTCGCACAGTGCGGCAAGGACCGAGCGCATGGCATCGCGGTCGGGCCCCGCCAGCCGCGCGCGTTCTTCGTCGACCATGGCGCTGTCGGGCAGCGCATCGTCCAGTGAGTAGCGTTCTTTCATGATCTGCATCTGCCCGCTGGGATGTTCGGCCTTGGCAATATAGAACAACAGACTCTTGAGCAGGCGTGGCGGGGCCGGCTGATTGATGCCCGGCATGCCTTGTTCCAGCAGGCGCTTGAGCTCCTTGTCGGCGTCTTTGAACAGGCTGCGCAGCGCCGGGCTGTTGGCGATACGCCCGTCGCGCATGCCTTCGACCAGCGCCGAGGCGACTTGCCACAACGCATTGAGCGGCGCCCCGGCGCACAGGGCTTCGAGACGATGAAAGACCTTGGCCAGGTAACCCAGATGCGTGGCGTCGTCCTGCTCACGCAGCAATCCCGCCAGCGCGACTTGCAGGCTCTGGCGCAATTTGCGCAGGGTATTGGGCAGGTCGGCCGGTTCGAGCCGCTTCAAGGCGTCAGCATCGAGCGGCGCGATGTCTGGCAGTTCCGGGCTGAACAGGCGGGTCTCGGACAAAAGGCCTTCGCCCCGGGCGCTGCGCAAGTCATTGATCAACGGCAGTACCACCAACGGCAGGTCGCGGCGGGCGCCGTGCACGCGCTCAAGGTAAGCCGGCAGTTGGCCCAGCGCCTGGCGCAACAGGCTGATGGCCTCGTCGCGGTGGGCGATACGGTTGTCCTGCAGGGCGATGCACAGTTGTTCCATTTCCTCGGCGAGCAACGCCGCGCCATAGAACTCGACCATCTGCAGTCCGCCATGGACTTGATGGATGCAGGCCAGGCACTGGCCGAGGGCATCCGACGCCTGCGGATCGTCCACCAGGCGAACGAGGGCCAGGTGGGCCTGCTTCAGCGTTTCGGCAATCTCGCCCTTGACCCATTCCAGGGCCACATAGTCGTGCCGATCACCCATAACCACTCCAAATCAACAGTCGTATGCCGCAGGATTACATCAGCCTTTGTGGCGAGGGAGCTTGCT
>NZ_JAOSHO010000552.1 GCF_025917275.1 Pseudomonas agronomica
GCTCGCTCCCACAAAGGGCATTGCGGGGCCCGAACCGCCGGGCATATCCATATGCTGTTTCGATCTAGTTGGCGCCCTGATTAGAAGAGGTCGCTGTGCTAGGATTCCCCGCTCGAACACGGCCCGCTGGCCGTTCATAAGAAAGCTTTCGTGAGTAGCCATGGTCGACAAACTGACGCATCTGAAACAGCTGGAGGCGGAAAGCATCCACATCATCCGCGAGGTGGCCGCCGAGTTCGATAACCCGGTGATGCTGTACTCCATCGGTAAAGACTCCGCCGTGATGCTGCACCTGGCACGCAAGGCGTTCTTCCCCGGCAAGCTGCCGTTTCCGGTGATGCACGTCGACACCCGCTGGAAATTCCAGGAAATGTACAAGTTCCGCGACCGTATGGTCGAAGAGCTCGGTCTGGACTTGATCACCCATATCAACCCGGACGGTGTGGCGCAGAACATCAACCCGTTCACCCACGGCAGTGCCAAGCACACCGACATCATGAAGACCGAGGGCCTGAAACAGGCGCTCGACAAGCATGGTTTCGACGCCGCCTTCGGTGGTGCCCGTCGCGATGAAGAGAAGTCCCGCGCCAAGGAGCGCGTCTACTCGTTCCGTGACAGCAAGCACCGCTGGGACCCGAAGAACCAGCGTCCGGAGCTGTGGAACGTCTACAACGGCAAGGTCAACAAGGGCGAGTCGATTCGCGTATTCCCGCTGTCGAACTGGACCGAACTGGACATCTGGCAGTACATCTACCTCGAAGGTATCCCGATCGTGCCGCTGTACTTCGCCGCCGAGCGTGAAGTGATCGAGAAGAACGGCACGCTGATCATGATCGACGACGAGCGCATCCTCGAGCACCTGTCCGACGAAGACAAGGCCCGTATCGTCAAGAAGAAAGTGCGTTTCCGTACCCTTGGCTGCTACCCGTTGACGGGCGCGGTGGAGTCCGAGGCCGAGAGCCTGACGGACATCATCCAGGAAATGCTCCTGACGCGAACTTCCGAGCGCCAGGGCCGGGTCATCGACCACGATGGCGCAGGCTCGATGGAAGATAAAAAACGTCAAGGTTATTTCTAAGGGGCTGTCATGTCGCATCAATCTGATTTGATCAGCGAGGACATCCTCGCCTACCTGGGCCAGCACGAGCGTAAAGAACTGCTGCGCTTCTTGACCTGCGGTAACGTCGATGACGGCAAGAGCACCCTGATCGGGCGCCTGCTGCACGACTCCAAGATGATCTACGAAGATCACCTGGAAGCCATTACCCGCGATTCGAAGAAAGTCGGCACCACCGGGGACGATATCGACCTGGCGCTGCTCGTCGATGGCCTGCAGGCCGAGCGCGAGCAAGGCATCACCATCGATGTCGCCTATCGCTATTTCTCCACCGCCAAGCGCAAATTCATCATCGCCGACACCCCCGGCCATGAGCAGTACACCCGCAACATGGCCACCGGTGCGTCCACCTGTGACCTGGCGATCATCCTGGTGGACGCGCGCTACGGCGTGCAGACCCAGACCCGTCGCCACAGCTTCATTGCCTCGTTGCTGGGCATCAAGCACATCGTCGTGGCCATCAACAAGATGGACCTCAAGGACTTCGACCAGGGCGTGTTCGAGTCCATCAAGGCCGACTACCTGAAGTTCGCCGAAGGCTTGAAGATGAAGCCCACCAGCATGCACTTCGTGCCGATGTCGGCCCTCAAGGGCGACAACGTGGTGAACAAGTCCGAGCGTTCGCCGTGGTACACCGGCCAGTCGCTGATGGAAATCCTCGAGACCGTGGAAGTGGCGGGCGACCGCAACTTCACCGACCTGCGTTTCCCGGTGCAATACGTCAACCGTCCGAACCTGAACTTCCGCGGTTTCGCCGGCACGCTTGCCAGCGGCATCGTGCACAAGGGTGACGAAGTGGTGGTGTTGCCGTCGGGCAAGAGCAGCCGCGTGAAATCCATCGTCACCTTCGAGGGTGAGCTGGAACATGCCGGTCCAGGCCAAGCCGTGACGCTGACCATGGAAGACGAGATCGACATCTCCCGTGGCGACCTGCTGGTGCATGCCGACAACGTTCCGCCCGTCACCGACAGCTTCGAAGCGATGCTGGTGTGGATGGCCGAGGAGCCGATGCTGCCGGGCAAGAAATACGACATCAAGCGCGCCACCAGCTACGTGCCCGGTTCGATTGCCAGCATCGTCAACAAGGTCGATGTGAACACCTTGGAAGAGGGCCCGGCCAGCGCGTTGCAACTCAACGAAATCGGCAAGGTGAAGATCGCCCTGGATGCGCCGATCGCCCTGGATGGTTACGAGAGCAATCGCACCACCGGCGCGTTCATCATCATCGACCGCCTGACCAACGGTACCGTCGGCGCGGGCATGATCGTGGCCCAGCCGCTGGCCCATGGCAGCAGCACCCACCACGGCAAGCTGGCCCATGTGTCGGTGGAAGAACGTACCCAGCGCTTCGGCCAACAGCCGGCCACGGTGCTGTTCAGCGGTCTGTCGGGCGCGGGCAAGAGCACGCTGGCCTACGCGGTGGAACGCAAGCTGTTCGACATGGGCCGTGCGGTGTTCGTGCTCGACGGTCAGAACCTGCGCCACGACCTGAACAAAGGCTTGCCGCAGGATCGCAGCGGGCGTACTGAAAATTGGCGCCGTGCGGCTCACGTCGCCCGTCAGTTCAACGAAGCCGGCCTGCTGACCCTGGCCGCGTTCGTTGCGCCAAGCGCCGAAGGGCGTGAACAGGCCAAGGACCTGATCGGCCGGGAGCGCCTGCTGACGGTCTACGTCCAGGCCTCGCCAACGGTATGTGCCCAGCGTGATCCGCAAGGGCTGTACGCGGCTGCCGGGGACAACATCCCGGGCGAATCCTTCCCGTATGACGTGCCGTTGGATGCCGACCTGGTGATCGACACGCAGTCGTTGACGTTGGAAGAAAGCGTCAAGCAGGTGCTGGATCTGCTGCGCAAGCGTGGGGCGATCTAAGGCAAGTCGCTGTAACTAAAAGCCCGCAGATGAGTGATCATCTGCGGGCTTTCTGTTGTCTGGAAGGACGCTATCACGAGCAAGCTCGCTCCCACA
>NZ_JAOSHO010000553.1 GCF_025917275.1 Pseudomonas agronomica
TCGCCCTGTGCGCGGCGGGCATCGTCATTCGAACCCTGGCGCCGCTGTTGCTGGAAAAAGGCGCCGAGCCGCCGGTGCTGGCGGTGGCCGAGGATGGCAGCGCCGTGGTGCCGCTGCTTGGCGGCCTGGGCGGTGTGAATACCATGGCCCGGGACATCGCGGCAGCGCTGCAAGTCGCGCCCGCGATCACCACCAGCGGTGAATTGCGTTTCGGCACGTGCCTGCTCAATCCGCCAAGCGGCTACTGCCTCGGCGACCTCGAGCAGGGCAAGCGCTTCGTCTCCGACCTGTTGGCCGGCGAGCCGGTGCGCATCGAAGGCGCGGCGCCGTGGCTGGACCAGGCGCAGTTGCCGCAAGATGCACAGGCTCGGTTGGCGATCCGAATCGACAGTGCTGCAGGAGTGCCTGCGACGAACGAGTTGCGCATTTATCCCCGCGGTGTCGTGGTCGCGGTGAGCGCCGGCGCGACGGATGTATTGACCTCCATTGAGCAAGCGCTGGCCCAGGCCGGACTCGCGATGCAATCAGTGGCGTGCCTGTTGGCGGCGGAAAGCGACATGGTGCGCTCCGAGTTGCAGCAAGCTGCGTCGGTCCTGGGCGTGCCGCTGCGCTTCGTTACGGCCAACGGCAGTGTGGCGCAGTGGCTGGGCGATGCCATCGGCGATCGGGTATCCCCTCAGGTCTCGGGTGACGTTGCCATTGCCGTGGCCGCACAACCTCTCGATCCGCAACGGATCGGTCGCCCGCGCGGGCGCTTGGCGGTGATCGGTCTTGGCCCCGGCGCGGCCGAGCTGATGGTGCCGGCCGTACGCGCCGAACTTGACCGTGCAACCGACGTGCTGGGTTATGAAACCTATGTGCGCATGGCCGGGCCTTTCCGTGCCGACCAGGTGCAACACTGCACCGACAATCGTGAAGAGATGCAGCGCGCCCGACATGCGTTCGAACTGGCCGCCGCAGGGCGGTCCGTCGTGGTGGTTTCCTCGGGCGACCCAGGCGTATTTGCCATGGCGGCGGCGGTACTCGAAGCGCTACATGAGTCCAGCGATCCACGCTGGCACAGCGTCGACCTGCAGATCCTGCCGGGCGTTTCGGCCTCCCTGGCCACGGCCGCCCAGGCCGGCGCACCGCTGGGGCATGATTTCTGCGTGATGTCGCTGTCGGACAACCTCAAGCCGTGGTCGATCATCGAGAAGCGCCTGGACCTGGCTGCCGAAGCCGACCTGGCCCTGGCGTTCTACAACCCGATCTCCCGTTCCCGTCCGTGGCAATTGGGGCGGGCGCTGGAGATTGTCGCGCAACATAGGACTCCCGAGACACCCGTGGTCTTGGGGCGCGATATCGGCCGGCCTGGCCAGACCCTGCGCGTCACCACCTTGGGGCAGCTGACCCCAGAGCAGGTCGACATGCGCACCATGGTGCTGATCGGCTCCTCCACGACCTGCGTATTTCCTCGCGCCGAAGGGGGTGAATGGGTATACACACCGCGTTGGTATGGTGACAAACCGCTTTGATGAACCCGGCGGTCTGTTCGGACCGCCGTCACTTGGATATTTCCGAGCGCCATGCTTATTTCGCGCAGCCTGTTCAACTAATGTAATGAAGCGGTTTTAATGACTGGGGTATTCGGTGTCAGTGCCTGGCTTGTAACAGTTGTTGTGGTTTTATTTGGAAATTGTTGGGCTTGCTTGTTGGTTGTGTGGCGGTAAAGAAGTAGGTTATTTTCTTTTCGGTTTAAACTTAAGTCGTTTTTTCTGCGGGGCGTAACTTGGCCTGGGAATAACTTTATTCTTGGGGGTTAACTAATTTTAAAGTTTGATTGTCTGCCGGTGGTTCGGTCGGTCGCCCCGTTTGTTTGTCTACAATAAATGGATGTGTTGTTAATGACTGAAAGTAAATTTTCATCGACGGATAGTTACGTCGATTTTGTGGGCTTGTTGAAGCTTAAAGATCTTGAGCAAGCGTTGATTTCATACAAAGGCACCGATCAATATGATGCGGTGCTTCGGTATTACTTCGGCTGCATTGCGTTGTTGGACTCCCCGCAAATGCTCGAGCCGCTGGGCTTGCTCAAGCAAGCCTTGGGAACTTTGCGGGGCGCCAGCCGACGGCGCCGTGCGACGGAACCAGCGTCGAGCGCCGGGGCCGCCGGGGCCGCGGACGTTACACAGATCTACAACACCCTGGAGCGCTTCGAAACGCGTCTGCACAACAGCATTGAGCAGTTGAAACAGCCCGCCACCGAAGTGCCAAAAAGTCTGCATTTCGTCTGGCTTGGCGGCGGCGTCGGGGCCATTCAACGTGACTACATCGCTATTTGGAAACAGGTGATGGGCGCGGAGGGTTATCGCCTCAACCTTTGGCATGACAGCGATGCATTGCTGGCCTATGAAACCAATCGGATCATTGTCGAGGCCGCCAAGGCCGATGCCATGCTCCATGGCGGGGAGAGCAGTGTCGATGGGGTGGCGCTGGGCGACCGTTATGAAGAGCGCGCCACCGTTCTGAAACAGCAGATGTACGCGTATATCAAGAAGGCCGTGGAAAACGGTGGCAGCGCCGATGAGGCGAGAATCGATTTGCTGGCGCGGGCTTATGGTCAGGATAAGGCTCGGTTGACGGCACTGAGGAACACGAACCGGCTCAGCTTGCAGGCATTGGGTGGAGATCAGCTGGCCCTGCGCGACCTGGCCGGCGGGGAAGCATCCCTGCAATTGAAAGACATCTACGAGCGTGAAATCAGCCTGCGCGGCAACTTTGCCGCAGCCTCCGATGTGGTGCGCATCGAAGCCTTGTTCGCCGAAGGCGGCAGTTACACCGATGTCGATAACCTGCCGCCCTTGTTGGAAGAGTTGGGCGGAGTGGACATTCGTGCGTTCACGACAGATGCGCGCATAGGGGTGCTGCAGTTGATGCTTGATCGAAACCCCGAGTGGATGCCTGGCCGGCAGGCGTTGCGTGGCCGGTACACGAATTATTTTGAGATGATCCCGTCGGAGCATCGCGCGGCGCTCGAGCGCTTCGCCGAGAGTCAACCCGGTTTGGATCGAGTTTTCCGTACGCCTGTGGAGCGTCTGT
>NZ_JAOSHO010000554.1 GCF_025917275.1 Pseudomonas agronomica
TCGCGAGCAAGCTCGCTCCCACATTGGATCTGCGGTGATTCGATCAGGTCAGGTCACTACGCGATAGCACGGCACATACGCCGCGCCGCCCGGCAGTTTCATCCGGTGCTGTGCGACGAAGGCCTGGAGCAAGCGATCGAGGGGCTCCATGATCGCCGCGTCGCCGTGAATCTCGTACGGGCCGTGTTCTTCGATCAGGCGGATGCCCTTGTCCTTGACGTTCCCCGCCACGATGCCCGAGAACGCCCGGCGCAGGTTGGCGGCCAGTTCGTGGGGTGGCAGCTCGCGGCTCAGGCCCAGGCTGGCCATGTTGGCGTGGGTCGGATCGAACGGACGCTGGAAACCTTCGTCGATTTTCAGCAGCCAGTTGAAGTGGAAGGCGTCGTTGCGCTCGCGGCGGAACTGCTTCACTTCTTTCAACCCCTGGGTCATCTGCCGCGCCACTTCGGCCGGGTCGTCGATGATGATCTGGTAGTGCTTCTGGGCAGCCTCGCCCAAGGTCGCACCGACGAATGCGTGCAGTTGCTCGAAATACGGCGTGGCGCTTTTAGGCCCGGTGAGGATCACCGGGAAGGGCAGGTCCAGGTTGGCCGGGTGCATCAGGATGCCCAGCAGGTAGAGGAACTCTTCCGCCGTCCCGGCGCCGCCCGGGAAAATGATGATGCCGTGGCCCACGCGCACGAAGGCTTCCAGGCGCTTCTCGATGTCCGGCAGGATCACCAGCTCATTGACGATCGGGTTCGGCGCCTCGGCGGCGATGATGCCCGGCTCGGTCAGGCCCAGGTAGCGACCACCGTGGATGCGCTGCTTGGCGTGGGCGATGGTGGCGCCTTTCATCGGGCCCTTCATCACGCCCGGGCCGCAGCCGGTGCAGATGTCCAGGCTGCGTAGGCCCAGCTCGTGGCCGACTTTCTTGGTGTATTTGTATTCTTCGGTGTTGATCGAGTGGCCACCCCAGCACACGACGATTTTCGGTTCCACGCCCGGGCGCAGGGTGCGAGCGTTGCGCAGCAGGTGGAAGACGTAGTCGCTGATCCCCTGGGATGAGCTCAGGTCGATGCGCTGGCTGTCCAGTTCGTTCTCGGTATAGACGATGTCGCGCAGGGCGCTGAACAGCATCTCGCGGGTACTGGCGATCATTTCGCCGTCGACGAACGCATCGGCCGGCGCGTTCAGCAGCTCCAGGCGCACGCCGCGGTCCTGCTGGTGAATGCGGATCTCGAAGTCCTTGTAGGCTTCCAGGATGGTCTTGGCGTTATCGACATGGGCGCCGGTATTGAGGATGGCCAGGGCGCACTGGCGGAAAAGATTGTAGATGCTGCCGGAACCGGCTTCGCTCAGCTGTTGCACTTCGCGCTGGGACAGGGTTTCCAGGCTGCCCTTCGGACTGACCGAAGCGTTGATTACATGTCTTTGAGTCATTCAGCTTTCCTTGAAAACGATGCCGCTCGCACGACGGCGGCATCTTGAAAAAAACATCCACGCAGGAAGATCGCACGATCCTTGCGGTATCGCCATGGACTTTGATCCGGGTCCTTCGGGTCGCTTGCCACTTAAAATGAGCCCCAGCATAGCTAAATCGACCGGGCAGGCGATAATGCGCGACTCTTTTCACGCCACACAAGGAAATTACGACGCGATGTTCGAGATCAAACCGTGGGACGCCGCCGACTACCGGCAACAGACCCGTCGCAGCACGCTCATCCTGGCCGTGGTGTTTCTCGCGTTGGCGATGCTGTTGTCGAGCTTGGCAGTGATGGCGTTCGGTACGCCTGGCGGGGACAATTTTCGCTTCAATGTCGGTGGCGTATTTGCGGCCGTGCTGGTGATGGTCGGGCTGATGCGCGGGTATTTGTGGTCGCAGCCGTGGATGAGCGCAGCGGTGTACGGCTGGCAGCTCAAGCGCAGCCTGATGAGCATCACCAACGTGATGCACCAGGTGAAGGCCGGTGTGCAGGCCCAGGATCCGGCAGCGATGAAGCTGCTGCGTTTCTATCACCTGGGCCTGGCCCAGATGCACCTGCTGGACGCCAACTCCAGCGACCACGCCTCGCTGGTTCGCGAGGCCGACGAGCATCTGGAGAAGGTGCAGGCGCAAGGCCTGGACCCTGATCAATCGCGCCTGGATCCGGCGTGGATCGACACTGTGAAACAGGCCTATAACCCGCGGCCATAGCGGCCGCTCGTCGGTTGCCCAAGGGGAAAAATCAAACCCTGGCCAGCGGGCGCCTTTCTCATGAACAGTCATGGAAAGGAGAGTCGAGATGCCTGGAAAGAGTGTTCATGGAACCTGGGCCATGTTCTGCGCGGCAACGGTGGCCCTGGCGGGCTGCGCGGGCGGCAACAGCCATTCGCCGGTGGATGCACCAGGGGCTGCGAAAAGCCCGACCACCGCGACCCTGGAAGCGGGGGCCGGGATCATGCAGAACAAACCCCCGTTGCAAGCGTTGGATACCTACCTCGATGGTTTTCATTTCTATAACGGACGAATGTCCGGGCAAATGGAAGCGCACCACTACTGCACGGCACTGAACGAAGAAGTTTTCCAGTGCGCCATCTTCGACGCCAACACTGCCAAGGCCAAATTGATGGGGGTGGAATACATCATCAGCAAGCGCTTGTTCGAGGGCTTGCCCGCCGCCGAGAAGCAGCTATGGCACAGCCATGTGCATGAAGTGAAGTCGGGTCAACTGGTGGCGCCGGGCATACCCGAGGTGGCCGAAACTCGCTTGATGAAAAACCTGGTCGGCACCTATGGCAAGACCTGGCACACCTGGCACACCGAGCAGGGCAATGCGCTGCCTTATGGCGTCCCGCAGTTGATGATGGGTTTCACAGCCGATGGCCAGGTTGATTCGCAACTGGTGCACGAGCGCGACCGGCGGATGGGCATCGACAGTGAAGAGAAGAAACGCGCCCGTGAGTCCATCGACGCGCCGGCGATCGATCCTGGCGCGGATGCGTGGCAGAAAGGCAAGATATGGCAGATCAAGGATCCGACGGGGCATGCTCATTAAAGCGTATTGCCGCGATGCTTTTGTGGCGAGGGAGCTTG
>NZ_JAOSHO010000555.1 GCF_025917275.1 Pseudomonas agronomica
GCTGACGAATCCAGCCCGCCCGCCGTAGCACATAAGGGCTCGGTCGGCTGGCGCTCCATTTGCGCGGGTTGGGCAGCACCGCTGCCAACAAGCTGGCCTGTTGCCGGGACAAGGCATCGGCACTTACGCGAAAGTGGTGCCGCGCCGCTGCTTGCGCGCCGAACACCCCGTCGTCCCACTCGACACTGTTGAGATAGACCTCAAGGATCCGCTGCTTTGGCCAGAACACTTCAATCAGCGCGGTAAACCAGGCTTCCAGCCCCTTGCGCAGCCAACTGCGACCGGACCACAGGAACAGGTTCTTCGACACTTGCTGGCTAAGGGTACTGGCGCCGCGAATTGAACCGCCGCGTCCGTTATGAGCAAACGCCGCCTGGATTGCGCTGATGTCGAAGCCCCAGTGTTCGGGAAACTTCTGGTCTTCGCCAGCAATCACCGCCACCTTGAGGTTGTCGGAAATCTGGTCCCAGGGTTGCCAGTCACGCTGCAGGTCGATCGGCTCGCCACCGAACCAGGATTCAACCTTGCGCTCGATCATCAGCGCGGTGAACGGCGGCGGCACCACGCGAAACAGCAGTACCAGCACAACACTGCCGACGGCGAACCAGAGCAGGGCTTTAACGAATCGTCGAAACAATGTACGCAGCATAGAGATGGCTTGGCCGAACCCGTCGAGCGGGCCATTATACAGACCCTGTCCACCGAGTCTGATCGGAGTTCCCATGTTGCGTAGCTTTCTGATGCTGGCGGCTTTTTTCGGCTTCACCGGCGTGGCCTTGGGTGCGTTTGCCGCTCATGGTCTGAAAAACCGCCTGAGCGCTGACTACCTGGCGATTTTCCACACCGGCGTCACCTATCAACTGGTGCATACCCTGGCGCTGTTCGGCGTTGCATTGCTGGCTACGCACATTCCAGGTCGTATCGTCACATGGGCCGGGATTTCGTTTGTGATCGGCATCCTGCTGTTCTCCGGCAGCCTTTATTTGCTGACCCTCACCGGCATCAGCAAGCTGGGCATCATCACGCCCCTGGGCGGCGTGGCCTTTCTGATCGGCTGGTTGTGCCTGGGCATCGCGGCCTGGCGCCTGCAACTTGCCGCGTGAAGCTTGAAGCTGACCAAGGGACTTGGGTCACCCAGACTGATCGGGCTAGAATGCCAGCCCCTAAAAATGATGGCGGCATCCGGCATGCGCATTCAATTGAACGGCGAACCCCTTGACCTGCCCGACGGTGAAACCGTTGCGGCCCTGCTGACCCGTCTGGAACTCACCGGACGTCGCGTCGCGGTGGAACTCAATCTGGATATCGTCCCGCGCAGCCAGCACGCCGAAACCACGTTGAACGACGGTGATTCGGTCGAAGTGGTCCATGCCATCGGCGGCGGCTAATCCAAATACACAGCATGTTGGCCGATAAGCATTTCGCAAGAACCTCACCCCTACAGAGGATTTCCCATGAGCATCGTTCGTAGCGACAAGCCCTTCGTCCTGGCCGGTCGTACCTACCAGTCGCGCTTGCTGGTAGGCACCGGCAAATACCGCGACATGGAAGAGACCCGCCTGGCCATCGAAGCCTCGGGCGCCGAGATCGTGACCGTCGCCGTGCGCCGGACCAACATCGGCCAGAACCCGGGCGAACCGAACCTGCTGGATATCCTGCCGCCGGATCGCTACACCATCCTGCCGAACACCGCCGGTTGCTTCGACGCCATCGAGGCCGTGCGCACCTGCCGCCTGGCCCGTGAGCTGCTCGATGGTCATAACCTGGTGAAGCTGGAAGTGCTGGCGGACCAGAAAACCCTGTTCCCTAACGTGATCGAAACCCTCAAGGCTGCGCAGACGCTGGTCAAGGAAGGTTTCGACGTGATGGTCTACACCAGCGATGACCCGATCATCGCCCGTCAACTGGCGGAAATCGGCTGCATCGCGGTCATGCCGCTGGCCGGCCTGATTGGCACCGGCCTGGGGATCTGCAACCCATACAACCTGCAGATCATCCTGGAAGAAGCCAAGATCCCGGTGCTGGTGGATGCCGGTGTCGGTACCGCCTCCGACGCCACCATCGCCATGGAGCTGGGCTGCGAAGCGGTGCTGATGAACTCGGCCATCGCCCATGCCCAGCAACCGATCCTGATGGCCGAAGCCATGAAGCACGCCATCGTTGCCGGTCGCCTGGCCTACCTGGCCGGCCGCATGCCGAAAAAACTCTACGCCAGCGCATCCTCGCCGCTGGATGGTCTGATCAAGTAAGAGCCATTGATGACTGAATCGAACGACACGCCTGTCCTGCCGGAAGAAGGCGAAGAGCGCCAGCACCGCCGCATCAAGAGTTTCGTGATGCGCGCCGGGCGCATGACTGAAGGCCAGCAACGCGGCCTGGAGCAAGGCGCCCCGCTTTACATCCTGCCCTTGGCCGATGCGCCGGTGGATTTTGACCAGGTCTTCGGCCGCTCGGCACCGCGCTCGCTGGAAATCGGCTTTGGCATGGGCCATTCGTTACTGGAGATGGCTGCCGCTTCGCCGGAGCAGGATTTCATTGGCGTGGAAGTACACCGCCCGGGCGTCGGCGCGCTGCTCAACGGTGTGCTGACCCAGGGCCTGACCAACCTGCGAGTCTACGATTGCGATGCCATCGAAGTGCTCAACCGTTGCGTGGCCGACAACAGCCTCGACCGGCTGATGCTGTTCTTCCCGGATCCGTGGCACAAGAGTCGTCACCACAAGCGCCGGATCGTCCAGGCGTCGTTCGCTGAGCTGGTGCGCAGCAAATTGAAGGTCGGCGGTGTGTTGCACATGGCCACCGACTGGGAACCGTACGCCGAATACATGCTGGAAGTGATGAACGTCGCCCCGGGTTATCGCAACCTGGCGGAAGACGGCAAGTGCGTACCGCGCCCGGCCGAGCGGCCGATCACCAAGTTCGAACGCCGTGGCGAACGGCTTGGGCATGGGGTTTGGGATTTGAAGTTCGAGAAGTTGGCGTAAACACCAGAAGACCCATGGTGAAATGAGACCCCCTGTGGGAGCGAGCTTGCTCGCGA
>NZ_JAOSHO010000556.1 GCF_025917275.1 Pseudomonas agronomica
GCTCACAGGGGATGGGTTGAGTTCCACCCCACCATTTACCGTTTTTTTCACATGCCATCCGGATAATTCCGGGGATTGCGGCATCTGAGCCTGCCAATCCCTCGTGCGAATTTCTGGAACGCATCCCTGATGGCCAAGACCCAAACCCTGCCCACTTCCGCCCGACGCGCTCGCTTCGGCTTGCCTTGGTACGCCTGGCTGTTGCTGGCGGCCGTCGCTGCCTACGGGCTGGCATTCGCCATGCACTGGGATGACCGAGGCCTGCTCTGGGTGTCCGAACACTTCGAAAGCCCTGCCCAGCGCCAGGAGAGTGTCTGGCTGCCGGATTACCGCGCCGTGATCGACGCCAAGCCCCTGCCCGGCATGGAAAAAGACGAAGCCTCGGACGTGACCTACAACCCGCAAACCAAAACCCTGTTTGCGGTCATGGGCAAGAATCCGTTCCTGGTGGAACTGAACCTGCAAGGCGACGTACTGCGCAAGATGCCGTTGGTGGGCTGGAGCAATCCGGAAGGCGTGGCCTATATGGAAAATGGCCTGCTGGCCATCACGGATGAGCGAAACCATACCCTGTCGATCGTGCAGGTCGATGCCCAAACGCAGACGCTGGACAGCAAGGACTTTCCCAAATATGACCTTGGCCCATCGAAGAACCAGAACAAAGGGTTCGAGGCAGTCGTCTGGGATCCCCGTAACCAGCAACTGGTGCTGGGTGAAGAGCGCCCACCTGCCCTGTTCACCTGGAAAAGCGATGGCAGCCAATCGCTCAAGGGCGACAAGCAGATCCATGTGAATGACGAGCTGGATCTGCGCAACCTCTCGGCCCTCGCGGTCGACCCTCGCACCGGTCATATGCTGGTGCTGTCCGCCGACTCCCACTTGCTGCTGGAACTGGATCAAAGAGGCGATCAAGTCAGCTTCACTACGCTGCTGGGTGGTTTCAACGGCCTGAAAGACACGATTCCCCGCGCCGAAGGTGTCACCGTCGATGAGGCAGGCAATCTTTACATGGTCAGCGAACCCAACCTGTTCTATCGTTTTGAAAAAACACGCTGACGGCGCGAACTCTGCAGGACCCATCTTCCTTCGTTGTAGGGTGTGGCACACAGCCATTAAGCTTCAGTTCAGGCAGTCGTGGTATTTCCAGCCACCTGTTCTTATCCGAGCCCACCCCACATGCGTCGACTCGCCCGCCCCAAGCCCCTGATTCTCCTGTCGTTGACGGTCGCCCTGGTTCTGCTTATCGCAGCAGGACAGTACCTGCGCCTGTTCGAACGCGCCTGGTTCAACATCAATACCCTATGGCATACCGTTGGCGAGCAGGCCATTGCCTTGGATAAGTATCAGGTCACGATACAAGCCCAGGTCATCGAAGGCCTCGACGACGATGTGTCGGCGCTGACGTTCGATCCGGTCCGCAAGAGCTTGTTCACCGTGACCAATCAGAATGCCGAACTGATCGAGTTGTCGCTGGACGGCAAGATCCTGCGGCGCATCGCCCTGATCGGCTTCGGCGACCCGGAAGCGGTGGAGTTCATCAGTGAAAACATCTACGTCATCACTGACGAACGCCAGCAACGACTGATCAAGATTCACCTGGAAGAAGACACCCGATTCCTCGACGCGGCCGACGCCGAGCAGATGACGCTCGGCGTCCACATGAGCGGTAACAAGGGCTTCGAAGGGTTGGCCTACGACTCGATCGGCAAGCGCCTGTTCGTTGCCAAGGAACGCGACCCGATGTTGATCTACGAAGTGCACGGTTTTCCCCACCACAATCCGGAGAAATCCTACGCGGTGCACGTCATCAACAACCCCAAGCGCGACGCCGGGTTGTTTGTCCGCGATCTCTCAAGCCTGCAATACGACGAACGCAGCGGCCACTTGCTGGCCCTGTCCGATGAGTCGCGGCTGATCATCGAGCTGGATATTGATGGACGACCGCTGAGCACGCTGTCGCTGAACAAGGGTCGCCATGGACTGGAGAAAACCATACCGCAGGCCGAAGGCCTGGCCATGGACGACGATGGCAACCTGTACGTGGTGAGCGAGCCGAATCTGTTCTATGTGTTCAAGAAGCCACAGCCTTGAACCACTTACTCTGAACTACAAACCAATGTGGGAGCGAGCTTGCTCGCGATGGCGGTCTATCCGACACACTGCTGTTGGCTGACACACTGCCATCGCGAGCAAGCTCGCTCCCACAGGGTTCGGTGCTGAATCAGCCCGGCTTTTACTCAGCCCGCAGGGTCTTCACCCCATCAGCAGTCCCCAACAACAGCACATCGGCCGGACGGGCAGCGAACAGGCCATTGGTGACCACACCGACGATGGCGTTGATCTGGCTTTCCAGTTCCACCGGGTTGGTGATCTGCAGGTTGTGCACATCGAGGATGATGTTACCGTTGTCGGTCAACACGCCCTCGCGATACACCGGGTCGCCGCCCAGCTTCACCAACTGGCGTGCCACGTGGCTGCGAGCCATCGGGATGACTTCCACCGGCAGCGGGAACGCGCCGAGCACCGGCACCAACTTGCTGGCATCGGCGATGCAGATGAACGTCTTGGCGACGGCCGCGACGATTTTCTCACGGGTCAATGCCGCGCCACCGCCCTTGATCAAGTTCAGGTGCGCGTCGCTTTCGTCGGCGCCATCGATGTAGAACTCCAGGTCGCTCACGGTGTTGAGCTCGTACACCGGGATGCCGTGGCCCTTCAGGCGTGCGGCGGTGGCTTCGGAGCTGGCGACCGCGCCATCGAATGCGCCCTTGTGCCGCGCCAGTGCGTCGATGAAGCAATTGGCGGTAGAGCCGGTGCCGACCCCGACGATGCTCTTGTCATCCAGTTTCGGGAGGATGAGGTCGACAGCGGCCTGGGCCACGGCCTGTTTGAGTTGATCCTGGGTCATGCGGGCTCCGAAGGTGCCGAGAGGGAACGAAAGGCCGGCATTATAGGCGTCGAAAAGGCCTTGGTCATTGCCTGATTGGTACCGATCCCGCCGAGGCCGCAGGAGCTGTGTTGAACTGTGTAGG
>NZ_JAOSHO010000557.1 GCF_025917275.1 Pseudomonas agronomica
TCCTACGCAGCTCCTACCCAGCACCTACCCAGCTCCTACGCAGCTCCTGGGCGGTATTTTTATAAATATTTGTCGCTTCGACGTAATTTCCCTGCTGGGTGCATCTCTAGACTCCGGGCCACTTCGGTTTTCATCGACCGAACGCTGTTTCCGAATCTGCCTATAACGATCAATAAATACCTGCGCACTCAGGAGCAAAAATGAAGAAGTTAGCCATGTTCGGTGCCCTGGCACTGTCCGTATTGTCATTCTCGGCCGTGGCCGAAGACGCCAAGCCGATCCGCCTCGGGATCGAGGCGGGTTATCCACCGTTTTCGATGAAAACCCCTGATGGCAAGTTGGCCGGTTTCGATGTGGACATCGGCGACGCGCTGTGCGCACAGATGAAGGTCAAGTGTGTCTGGGTCGAGCAGGAATTCGACGGCCTGATCCCGGCGCTGAAGGTCAAGAAAATCGACGCGATCCTGTCGTCCATGACCATCACCGACGATCGCAAGAAAAACGTCGACTTCACCATCAAGTACTACCACACCCCGGCGCGCTTCGTGATGAAGGAAGGCTCCGACGTCAAGGATCCACTGACCGAGCTCAAGGGCAAGAAAGTCGGTGTGCTGCGCGCCAGTACCCATGACCGCTTCGCAACCGAGGTGTTGGTGCCGGCGGGGATCAACCTGGTGCGCTATAGCTCCCAGCAGGAAGCCAACCTGGACATGGTTGCCGGGCGCCTCGACGCGATGCTGGCCGACTCGGTCAACCTCGACGAAGGCTTCCTGAAAACCGATGCTGGCAAAGGTTTTGCCTTCGTCGGGCCAACTTACGAAGACGCGAAATACTTCGGCGGCGGCGCCGGTATCGCGGTGCGCAAGGGCGACCAGGCGCTTGCCGAGAAATTCAACGCTGCCATCACCGAAATCCGCGCCAATGGCACGTACAAGAAAGTCCAAGACAAATATTTTGCCTTTGACGTCTACGGGCATTAATCGCTGAAGTTACCAGGTGGCCCGCCGCTGACCCGGCCGGCCACCTTTTTCATGGGCGATTGTCTTACCCTGCGCCTGTCGAGAAACCGATATCTGGAGAGCCTATGCAACGCATCGACCATACCTTGCCCTGGAGCCACCTGGGCACGGAACGTTCGCTCAGCGTGTTTCGTTACGGCCACGGCCCGCGCAAGGCGTATATCCAGGCCAGCCTGCACGCCGATGAATTGCCCGGCATGCGCACGGCATGGGAATTGAAAAAACGCCTCAACGAACTTGAAGCCCAAGGGCTGCTCAAGGGGGTGATCGAGCTGGTGCCGGTGGCCAATCCGATCGGCCTGGACCAGCATCTGCAAAGTGCCCACATGGGGCGCTTCGAGTTGGGCAGTGGCAAGAATTTCAACCGATCCTTCGTTGAACTGAGCGCCCCGGTGGCACAACGCATCGGTAATCGCCTCGGGGATGACCCGGCCGCCAATATCACCTTGATTCGCCAGACAATGGTCGAGGTGCTGGATGAGCTTGCGCCACCACCGTCTCAGCTCGAAGCCCTGCATCGGCTATTGCTCCGCCACGCCTGCGACGCCGATGTCACCCTGGACCTGCACTGTGATTTCGAGGCCGCGATCCACTTGTACGCCTTGCCGCAACAGTGGCCGCAGTGGCGCTCATTGGCGGCGCGGTTGAAAGCCGGCGTGGCGTTGCTGTGTGAAGATTCCGGCGGCAGTTCGTTCGATGAGTCGTGTTCGACGCCGTGGTTGCGCCTGGCGAAGATTTTTCCGCAAGCAGCGATTCCGCCGGCCAACCTGGCGACGACGCTGGAACTGGGCAGCATGGGCGACACCCGGGTGGAGCAAGCCCAGGCCAATTGCGAAGCCATCCTGGGGTTCCTGGCGGAACAGGGCTTTATCGGCGGAGACTGGCCGGCCGCGCCGCAAGCGTGCTGCGAGGGGTTTCCATTCGAAGGCACCGAATACCTGTTTGCGCCGCACCATGGCGTGGTGAGTTTCCTGCGCGAAGCGGGCGAATGGGTGGAGCGGGGCGATCCGTTGTTCGAAGTGGTCGATCCGTTGAATGACCGGGTCACCGTTGTTCCTGCCGGCACCCGCGGGGTATTGTTCGCCCTGGACCGCGGACGTTATACCCAACCGGGCATCTGGCAGGCGAAAGTCGCCGGGCGCGAGCCGATTCGGGCGGGGAAATTGATCAACGACTGATGAGTGCTGTCTACCTCACCGCACGGTCGTTGCCGTGCGGCTATCCAATGATGGAGGAAGACTGATGCTCAAAGCGTTCGCCCTGTTTCTGCTGCTGGTATCCGTCGGCGTGCAGGCTCAACCTTCGCTGCACACCGACTTGCCACTCAACTACCTGGCCCGTGCCGACGAAAAGGCCGGGAACCGCCCCCTGGTGATTTTCCTGCACGGGTCGGGCAGCAACGAAGAGGACCTGCTCAGGCTCGCGGACGAACTGCCCGAACACTACAACTACCTTTCGGTACGGGCGCCCAAGACCATGGAGCCAGGGCACTACCAGTGGTTTGCGAAAAAGGGCGAGGGTGCGTACGACGGTGACACATCCGACCTGAAGGCCAGCGGGCAGATGCTCCTGGAATTCATCGACAAGGCCCGGGCCAAGTACCCGGCTGACGCGAGCAACGTCTACCTGGTGGGGTTCAGCCAGGGCGCGATGATGAGCTACGAAGTCGCCTTGCGACACCCCGAAGCCGTTGGCGGTATTGCGGCGATGGGCGGGCGGGTCCTGCCGGTGCTGCGAGCCGAACTGACGCCCGACGAATCGCGGCGGGCGCTGGCAGTGTTCATCGGCCACGGCACGGTGGACCCGATCATTCCCTATCACGACGGCACCGACGCCAACACCTTCCTGAAGACGCTGGCCCTGGAGCCGGAATTCCATGGCTATCCAGGCCTGGGCCATAACATCAGTGCGCAGGAAGTGAAGGACTTGCGGGCCTGGCTGGAGCGGCTCAATCCCTGATATGCACTCCGGATCCCTGTGGGGGCGGGCTTGCTCGCGAA
>NZ_JAOSHO010000558.1 GCF_025917275.1 Pseudomonas agronomica
GTCATCCAGGTCTTCCAGCATATCGATCAGCTTCAACACCTTTTCCGCGCCTTCCAGGTCGAGTTCGGCGCTGGTGGTCGGCTGCATCACGATTTCCGCGTCCGCCGGCTTGAAACCGGCCGCCTCCAGGGCGTTGCGCACGGCATAGAAGCTGGCGAACGAAGTGAACACGTCAAACGAACCGTCTTCATGGCTGACCACATCATCGGCATCGGCTTCCAGGGCCGCCTCGGTCAGCGCATCCTCGTCGACACCCGGGGCAAAGCTGATTTGTCCCTTGCGCTCGAACAGATAGGCCACCGAGCCGTCGGTGCCCAGGTTGCCGCCGCACTTGCTGAACGCATGACGCACGGCTGCCGCAGTACGGTTGCGGTTGTCGGTCATGCACTCGACCATCACCGCTACGCCACCCGGGCCGTAGCCTTCATAGGTCAGCTCTTCGACGTTGTCGGCCTCGGTGGCGCCGGCGCCACGGGCAATGGCCCGGTCGATGATGTCGCGACTCATGTTCGCGCCCAGCGCCTTGTCCAACGCCAGGCGCAAGCGCGGGTTGGAACCCGGATCACCGCCACCCTGGCGGGCCGCGACTGTCAGCTCACGGATCCACTTGGTGAAGATCTTGCCCCTCTTGGCATCCTGACGTTCTTTGCGGTGCTTGATGTTCGCCCACTTGGAATGACCTGCCATAACTCGCTCCGTTTCGCTTTGGAACATTGCCCGCCCTGCACTTGCGCAGTGGCCGGCAATCAGAAATATCGACCCCAATGAAAAGGCGCATCCGAAGATGCGCCCTCTCAGGTGCCAGCCTTACTCAGCCTTTGGCTGTTCACGCAGGCGGATGTGCAACTCGCGCAACGCCTTGGCGTCCACGACGCCAGGCGCCTGGGTCATGACATCGGCCGCGCTCTGGGTTTTCGGGAACGCGATCACTTCGCGGATCGACTGGGCGCCGGTCATCAGCATCACCAGGCGGTCCAGGCCGAAGGCCAGGCCACCGTGGGGCGGCGCACCGTACTTCAGGGCGTCCAGCAGGAAGCCGAACTTCTCTTCCTGCTCGGCTTCGCTGATGCCCAGCAGACGGAACACTGCCTGTTGCATTTCCTTGCGGTGGATACGGATCGAACCGCCACCCAGCTCGGTGCCGTTCAGGACCATGTCGTAGGCGCGGGAAAGCGCGCCGGCCGGGTTGGCCTCCAACTCTTCAGGCGAGCACTTCGGCGCGGTGAACGGGTGGTGCAACGCGGAGAAGCTGCCGTCATCGTTCTCTTCGAACATCGGGAAGTCCACGACCCACATCGGCGCCCACTCGCAAGTGAGCAGCTCCAGGTCATGACCGACCTTGATCCGCAGCGCACCCAAGGCTTCGCTGACGATCTTGGCCTTGTCGGCGCCGAAGAATACGATGTCGCCATCGACCGCGCCAACGCGATCAAGGATCACGTTGAGGTTGGCTTCAGGGATGTTCTTCACGATCGGCGACTGCAGGCCTTCAACGCCCTTGGCGCGCTCATTGACCTTGATGTAGGCCAGGCCGCGGGCACCGTAGATGCCGACGAACTTGGTGTAATCGTCGATCTTGCTGCGAGGCATGCTCGCACCACCCGGTACGCGCAAGGCGGCAACGCGGCATTTCGGGTCGTTGGCAGGACCGCTGAACACCTTGAACTCGACGTCCTTGAGCTGATCGGCCACGTCCACCAGTTCCAGCGGGTTGCGCAGGTCCGGCTTGTCGGAACCGTAGCGACGCATGGCCTCTTCGAAGGTCATGTGCGGGAATTCGCCGAATTCCAGGTCCAGCACTTCCTTGAACAGGTTGCGGATCATGCCTTCGGTCAGGCCCATGATGTCTTTTTCGTCGAGGAAGCTGGTCTCGATGTCGATCTGGGTGAACTCAGGCTGACGGTCGGCACGCAGGTCTTCGTCGCGGAAGCACTTGGCGATCTGGTAGTAGCGATCGAACCCGGCCACCATCAGCAGTTGCTTGAACAGCTGTGGCGATTGCGGCAGCGCGAAGAAGCTGCCGGGGTGGGTACGGCTCGGCACCAGGTAATCGCGGGCGCCTTCCGGCGTGGCGCGGGTCAGGATCGGCGTCTCGACGTCGAGGAAGCCGTTCTCGTCCAGGTAGCGACGAATGCTGGTGGTCATGCGCGAACGCAGGCGCAGCTTCTCGGCCATTTCCGGACGACGCAGGTCGATGAAGCGATAGCGCAGCCGCGTTTCTTCACCGACGTCGGAGTATTCGTTGAGTGGGAACGGCGGGGTTTCCGCTTCGTTGAGCACTTCCAGCTCATAGCCCAGCACTTCGATCATGCCGGACGCCATGTTGGCATTGCCGGCGCCGGCTGGGCGCAGGCGCACCTTGCCGGTGATCTTTACCACGTACTCGCTGCGCACGCGGTCGGCGGTGGCGAAGGTTTCAGCACGGTCAGGATCGAACACTACCTGGGCCAGGCCTTCACGATCACGGATATCGAGGAAAATCACCCCGCCATGGTCACGGCGACGATGGACCCATCCGCAAAGAGTAACTTCCTGGCCTTCCAGGCTTTCGTTCAGTTGGCCGCAATAATGGCTGCGCATCATGGTAGTGGTTTCACTTCTCGTAATTCGACATTCGGTTGGAGGCCCTGCCCGTGCAAGAACCCGCGCGTATTCAATTCAATCAGCCTTGTCGCCACCGGCCAGGTTTTTCTTGGCGCCGGTCTTGAAGTCGGTTTCATACCAGCCAGTGCCGCCGAGGCGGAAACCTGGCATGGACAGCATTTTTTTCAGTTCTGGTGCCTGGCAGGCAGGGCAGTCGACCAGCGGTGCCGCACTGATCTTTTGAATGGCTTCCATCTGATGACCACAGGAAGCACATTGATAGTCGTACATCGGCATGGGGTTGTCTCGGCGATCAGGTTACTCGCGCAAAGCCTGGGCTTTGCGGCAAAGAGCGGGATTATATCCATTAAATGCGGCCTGTGCAGCCGTAAGACCGCGTGTAGGGGCTGACGGGTGCAACGAGGCTGCGATCTT
>NZ_JAOSHO010000559.1 GCF_025917275.1 Pseudomonas agronomica
TCGCGAGCAAGCTCGCTCCCACAGTTGTTTTTGGTTGTGGCTGGCTCAGCGCCGATCCGCCACCACGCCAATCAACACCAGCACCACCAACAACACCGGCGCCAGGCTGTAGTTGTTGAACTGGCTCAAGCCCCGGACGATCCACGGCGTGGCGTAGATCAGCGCGGCGCCGCTGCCGATCATGCACAGCAGGGCAATCAGCGGGACGCGCAACGCGCCAGCGATGCTGCCCAGGCGTTGTTCGACCCAGCCCTTGATGTCGGCACCAAACAGCACCAGCAGGCAGCCTACCAATGCCAGGGAGATTTCCGACAGGTTGCTGCGGCTCCAGCGGGACACGGTGGCGAGCAGGTCGAGTACCAGATCCATTCGATTTCCTTGTGTTGATCAGCTCAGAAATTTCTGCAGCAAGTCGTTGAGAAACAGCTGTCCGCGCTCGGTCGCCGCCAGACGTGACGGTTCGACCTGCAACAACCCACTTTGTTCGGCCTCGCGCCGGCCTTCGGCCAGGCTCTCCAGGGGTAGGCCGGTGCGCTCCGGGTAAAGCCGCGCTTCCACGCCGGCGGTCAGGCGCAGGGCGTTCATCAGGAACTCGAACGGCAGTTCCTCGTTGGCGAGGGTTTTCTCACCGGCCTGGAAGCTTTTGGCCGGGTTCAGGTAGTCCTTGGGCAAGCGGGTCTTCCAGGTGCGCACGATGCGCCCGTCCGGATGGCTGAGCTTGCCGTGGGCCCCGGCGCCGATGCCGATGAAGTCGCCGAAGCTCCAATAGTTGAGGTTGTGTCGCGCCGCGCGCCCGGGCTGGGCATAGGCCGAGACTTCGTACTGGGCGTAGCCATGCTCGGCCAGCAATGCTTGCCCGGCTTCCTGGATGTCCCACAGCGTGTCGTCTTCCGGCAACGTCGGCGGCTGGTTCCAGAACACGGTGTTCGGCTCCAGCGTCAGTTGATACCAGGACAAATGGGTGGGCTTCAGCGCAATGGCCTGGCGCAGGTCGCTCAAGGCATCTTCCAGGGACTGATCAGGCAAGCCGTGCATCAAGTCGAGGTTGAAGTTATCGAACCCGGCCTGGCGGGCCATGCCAGCGGCACGCACCGCCTCGTCACCGTTATGAATGCGGCCCAGCGCTTCGAGCTTGGCCTGTTGGAAGCTTTGGATGCCAATCGATAAGCGATTGATGCCCAGCGCCCGGTAAGCAACGAATTTCTCTTGTTCGAAGGTGCCTGGGTTGGCTTCCAAGGTGATTTCAATGTCGGGCGCAAAAGGGATGCGCGCCTCGACGCCCCGCAGCAGGCGCCCCAAGGCCTGGGCGCTGAACAGGCTCGGCGTACCGCCGCCGAAGAATATCGAACTCAGTTCACGACCATGAACCGCGTGCAGATCCTGATCGAGATCGGCCAGCAAGGCGTCGACGTATTCCTCTTCCGGCAACTGCGGGCTGGCGGTGTGGGAGTTGAAGTCGCAATACGGGCATTTGCGCACGCACCATGGGATATGGATGTACAACGCCAGGGGCGGCAGCGCCGGCAGCGGCGCTCGAGGGGTTTGTGCGCCGCCGTGGATCAGCGGTGCGGGGGCGTCGGTGGTCATTGCAGGCCCAGGCGCTGGCGCAGCAGGGCCATGGCGCGGGCGCGGTGGCTCAGTTGGTTCTTTTCCACGGGGCCCAGCTCGGCGCTGGAGCAATTGCGCTCAGGTACCCAGAACAATGGGTCGTAGCCGAAACCGTGCTCGCCGCTGGCCTCGGTCAGAATACGTCCTTGCCACAAGCCTTCGCAGAGGATCGGCAACGGATCGTCGGCATGGCGTACCAGGGCGAGCACACATACGAACTGCGCACCGCGCTCGGCTTCAGGAACGTCCTTGAGGGCATCGAGCAGCTTGGCGTTGTTCGCCGCGTCACCCTTGCCATCGGCGTAACGGGCCGAATAGATGCCCGGCGCGCCGCCGAGGAAGTCCACCGCCAGGCCGGAGTCGTCGGCCAGCGCCGGCAGGCCGGAAATGCGCGCGGCGTTGCGGGCCTTGAGAATGGCGTTTTCGACGAACGACAGGCCGGTCTCTTCCGGTTCCACCTGGCTGAACTCGCCGATCGAGCGCAATTGCACCGACCCGCCGAGCATGGCCTGGAGTTCCTTGAGTTTGCCGGCGTTGTGGCTGGCCAGCACGAGTTGGGTGAGCTTGATCATTGGCCCGGGAACAGTTCCTGGTTGAAGTTGAGGGTGTTGATCTTGTCGCCGATTTGCACCTTGATTTCAAAGGTGCGGGTTTCCTGCTGCTCCACCGGGTATTGGGCGACGTAGTAAATCGCGCCTGGCTCGGTGATCTGGCGGAAGCTGAGCGGGACCGTCTTGCTGGTCAGGTCCTTGACCGTGCCGCTGACCTGGGCGATCAGCGGCTTGCCACCCTTGATCACCGAAACATTGATCACGCCCTGGTTCTTGCTGCGGATCAGTTCGGCGCCCTTGGCGATGTCAGGCGTGAGGAAGGTGGAGTTGAACGTGTTGTAGTGCACGGTGACGTCACCGAACACTTCCTTGCGCTCGCCCTTGATGACATCGGCGGCCATGACGCCGACGCTCAGGCAGGCGGTGATGAGAAACAACCCTAGACGTTTCATGTCGTGCTCCTGGAAAGGCCGGCGTTTACACCGCGACCTGATGATCGGCGAGGCCTGGGCTGCTGACCCGATAGATGCCTATCTCACCTAACAGATTAGGCCAAAGCTTGCTCGCCCACCCGTGGCGGTGTTGCTGGTCTACGGCCAGGCGATCAATGACCTTGGCTTCGCGTTCGCGGCACAGCTCCTCGAAATCCTCGAAGGTGCAGAAGTGGATGTTCGGCGTGTTGTACCAGGTGTAGGGCAGGAACTCCGACACCGGCATCCGCCCCTTGCTCGCCAGGTACCAGCGGCACCGCCAGTGACCGAAGTTGGGGAAGGTGATGATACACTGGCGCCCGACGCGCAGCATTTCGTCGAGGATCTTGTCCGGGTAATGCACGGCTTGCAGGGCCTGG
>NZ_JAOSHO010000056.1 GCF_025917275.1 Pseudomonas agronomica
GCAAGCTCCCTCGCCACTGGGGATACACAAACATTGGTGTCACCCGTGGTGTTGGATATCGGCCAGGACGATACCCGCCTGGTCGCGCGCCTGTCCGGCGACACCCATCTGCTGCTGGAAATCGGCGCCCCCGAACTGGACCTGGTGCTGCGCTTTCGCGCCCACGCCTTGATGCAGGCCCTGGAACAAAAACACCTGCGCGGCGTGATCGACCTGACGCCGGGCATTCGCTCGCTGCAAGTGCATTACCAACCCGAGCAACTGCCGCTGGCCGACCTGCTGGCCATCGTCGCTGGCGAATGGGATGCCGTCTGCGCCGCGCAAGACCTGCAGGTGCCGTCGCGCATCGTCCACCTGCCGCTGTCCTGGGACGACCCGGCCTGCCAACTGGCCATCGAAAAATACATGACCACCGTGCGCAAGGACGCCCCTTGGTGCCCAAGCAACCTGGAGTTCATCCGACGCATCAACGACCTGCCGAACCTCGACGAAGTGCAACGCACGGTATTCGACGCGAGCTATCTGGTGATGGGCCTGGGGGACGTCTACCTCGGGGCGCCGGTCGCCACCCCGCTCGATCCACGGCATCGGCTGGTGACCACCAAATACAACCCGGCCCGGACCTGGACCGCGGAAAACTCGGTGGGCATCGGCGGCGCCTATATGTGCGTGTATGGCATGGAAGGTCCGGGCGGCTATCAGTTCGTCGGGCGCACGTTGCAGATGTGGAATCGCTACCGGGACGTCGCCGCGTTCGATGGCAAGCCCTGGCTACTGCGGTTCTTCGACCAGATCCGCTTCTACCCGGTCAGCGCCGATGAACTATTGCGCATCCGGCGGGACTTTCCGCTGGGCCGCTTCGACCTGAACATCGAACACAGCCAGCTCAATCTCGCCGACTACCAGGACTTCCTGGCCCGGGAAGCGGACAGCATCGCCGCGTTTCGCCAGCAGCAACAACAAGCCTTCCAGGCCGAGCGCGAGCGTTGGATCGCCAGCGGCCAGGCGCATTTCGACAGCGAGGAACCGACACCCGCGCCGAGCGAAGAGGCATTGCTGGGCGAGGGCCAATTGAGCGTCGACAGCCACATCGCCGGCAATCTCTGGCAAGTCCAAATAGAAGTGGGCACGCGGGTCGCCGCCGGTGACGTGTTGGTGATCCTGGAGTCCATGAAGATGGAGATCCCGGTGCTTGCGCCTATGGCCGGGGTGGTACGCGAAGTGCTCGTCCAGCCCGGTTCGGCGGTGCGCGCCGGACAGCGTGTCGTGGTGCTGGAACGTGACTGAACTCAATCAAGGGATCAATGCGATGAACCTCTCTCTGCGCCTGGACAACCTGCGCGATGCCTACCGCAACGGCGAAACGACACCGCGCGAACTATTGCTTGCCCTGCGGGAAAAAGCCGCTGCGCTCAACCCGGACTATCACCTGTTCATTCACCTGCTGTCGCCCGAGGAACTGGAACCCTACCTGGTGGAGCTGGAAAGCTGCGACCTGGAAAGCCTGCCGCTGTATGGCGTGCCGTTCGCCATCAAGGACAACATCGACCTGGCCGGCATTCCCACCACCGCCGCCTGCCCGGCGTTTGCCTACGTGCCACAACGTTCGGCCACGGTGGTCGAGCAGTTGCTGGCGCTGGGCGCTGTGCCCCTGGGCAAGACCAACCTCGATCAATTCGCCACCGGGCTCAACGGCACCCGCACCCCCTACGGTGCCTGTCGCAACAGCGTGCTGGCGGACTATCCGTCAGGAGGCTCGAGTGCCGGCTCGCCGCTGGCGGTGGCCCTGGGTGTGGCCAGTTTTGCCTTGGGCACCGACACCGCAGGCTCCGGTCGGGTGCCTGCGGCGCTGAACAATCTGGTCGGACTGAAAGCCACCAAAGGTTTGATTTCCACCGCCGGCGTGGTGCCGGCCTGCCGGACGCTGGATTGCGTGACCACGTTCACCGCGACGGCGCGCGAAGCCAGCCAGCTGTTGGCACTGACTGCGCATCTCGACCCGCGCGACGAATACAGCCGCCGCAACCCGCAATGGAACGACGGCTCGGCGTTCGGCGCGCCACGACGCTTTCGCTTCGGCGTGCCCCGTTGGCAAGACCTCGAGTTTTTCGGCTGTAACGAAGGCCCACGGTTGTTCCACGAAGCCATCGAGCGCCTCGAACGCCTGGGCGGTGAAGCCGTCGAACTGGACTTGTCGCCCTTCCTCGAAGCCGCACGCTTGCTCTATGAGGGCCCTTGGGTCGCCGAACGCTACAGTGTCGCCGAGGAATTGATCGAGCGCGAACCCGACGCGGTGTTGCCAGTGATCCGCGCCGTCTTGGCGAAAGCGCCTACGGTGACGGGTGTCGAAACCTTCCGCGCCCAGTACCGTTTGCAAGCGCTCAAGGCCCAATGCGACCGTGCGATGGAAGCGCTCGATTGCATGCTCACCCCAACCATTGGACGCCCGGTGACGCTCGCCGAACTCGCTGCCGAACCGCTGCTGCGCAACGCGGAGCTGGGTTACTACACCAACTTCATGAACCTGCTGGACTATGCCGCCGTCGCCGTGCCCAGCGCTTTCATGGCCAACGGTCTGCCTTGGGGCGTGACGCTGTTCGGCCGGGCTTTCACCGATCAATACCTGCTGGGCGTGGCCGACGCCTTGCAGCGCCAGCAACTGCCTGACCTGCCAACACCCGCCAATCCCGCCCGCCATGATCGGGCGCGGCTCGTGGTGTGCGGCGCGCATCTGGAGGGGTTGGCATTGAACTGGCAACTCAAGCAACGCGGCGCCCGCCTGATCGAGGCGACCCACAGCTCGCCGGATTACCGCCTCTATGCCCTGGCCGGCGGCCCGCCATTGCGTCCTGGCATGCTTCGGGTCGGTGAAGGCGGCGTGGCAATCGAAGTGGAAGTCTGGGAACTGCCGAGCAGTGAGTTGGGCTCGTTCCTGACCGGTATTCCCGCACCGCTTGGGCTGGGCAAAGTGCAATTGGCCGACGGCCGCTGGGAAAGCGGGTTTATCTGCGAGCCGTATGGCCTGGAGGGGGCGCAGGACATCAGTCACCTGGGAGGTTGGCGAACTTACCTGCGTAGCCTGAAATAACGGTGAACCTGTGATGGGCGAGCTTGCTCGCTCACCACAGCGTCCAGACACTGCAAATCCAGGTACCTTTTTCCGCAAGGCCACTAAACTGATTCCATTGGGTCACTTCAAGGGAATCGCCATGTCGCTTCGCTCGCCGTTGTATTCCCCGCGCTCACCGGTGCTGCTGCTGACCATTTTGCTCAGTGCCGGCTTCCTGGTGACCTCACTGCTGGGCTATTACGCCGCCAACACCTCGCTGCGGGACAACGCCCTCAAGGCGTTTTACCTCAATCTGCTGATCGGCGTGCTGGTGACAGCGGCCGCGCTCGTCGTGCTCTATCGGTTGATTGCCAGTTACCAGCGCCGGATCGACGCCCAAGCCATTCTCGACGGCCTGACCGAGCTGCCGAACCGTCGGGGTTTCGACCTGCTGGCGGTGCAAGCCCTGCACGAAGCCCAACGCGAGCCCAAGCCCCTGAGCGCCTTGCTGCTGGAGGTGGACAACTTCAAGCAGTTGGACACCACCCATGGCCACATCGCCAGCGATCAGTTGTTGACCGGCTTCGCCCGTGACTTGACTGATCATCTGCGACATTCGGACATTGTCTGCCGCTGGAGCACCGACGCGTTCGCCCTGCTGCTCAAGGACACCGATGGTCAGAACGGTCTGAAGATCGCCGAGAAAATTCGCCAGCGCATCGAGCAGCAGCGCTATTTTTGCAGCGGAAAACAACTGCGGGTCACCATCAGCATTGGCGTTACCACCCTGCAGGATGGAGACACCTTGCACAGCCTGCTGTCCCGGGCCGATCATGCGCTACAACGCGCCCGACAGACCGGGAGCAATCGAACCTGCGTGGAAATGCCTCACTCCAGCTATGAATAAACCTGATCTCTGCCCAGCCTGCGGTGCTGCCAATGACTGCACGTTGGCCAACCCGAAAACCGCCGATCGCGCCTGCTGGTGCTACGGCGTGAGCATCGACCCGGCTGTGCTCCAGGCATTGCCGGTCGAGCTGCGCGACAAATCCTGCCTGTGCCCGCAGTGCGCCCGAGTGGATGACCAACTGCGCGCCAAGCCCCGACCGATGGCGTAAGATGCTCGCCCTTCTCCTCCTGACCTGAACTGCCCATGCGCGTTGACCGCTTCCTCAGCAATCTGCCGCGTTTCAATCGCCAACAGGTCCGCCTCTTGTTAGTGGAACGTCGCGTACGGATCGACGGCCAGATCGTCAATGATCCGCGGGCACACGTGCGTGAGTTCAGCCGCGTCGAAGTGGATGATGAAGTGCTGCAAGCGGGGCGACCGGCGCGGTATTTCATGCTGCACAAGCCGCCCGGCTGCGTCAGCGCCACGCGCGATCCGCAGCACCGTACCGTGCTCGACTTGCTCGACGAACCGGACAAGGATGACCTGCACATCGCCGGTCGCCTGGATTTCAACACCACCGGGCTGATGCTGATCACCAACGACGGGAGCTGGTCGCGGCGCCTGACCCAACCGCAGACCAAGCTGCCGAAGATCTACTACGTCGAGACCGAGCAAACCATCACCGCCGAGTACGCCGTCACCTTCGCCCAAGGCCTGTACTTCGCGTTCGAGGACCTCACCACCCAACCGGCGGAACTGACACTGCTAGGGCCGACGTCCGCGCGACTGAGCATCGTCGAAGGCCGCTACCATCAGGTCAAGCGCATGTTCGGTCACTTCAACAACAAGGTGCTGCGCCTGCATCGCGAACGGATGGGGCCGCTGGTGCTTGACGCCCATCTGGAGCCCGGTGGCTATCGTGCCCTGGGTGCGGAAGAAATCTGCCTGATCTGAAGAAAATGACCGCTGGGCAGAAGTGTCGAACAATTTTCAAAGAGCACTTGCGCAACGGCTGGCCCCCTGCTTGAATCAAACCGTCGGCCGAAATGTGACCGACGAGTCACACCATACCTCTAAGAAACTTTTTGCCGGCAGGAACCCTCAGGTTCCGCCTCATGCGTCGGCAAACTGCCCGCCATAACAATACCCGTCGACCGGCTGTCATGGATCGACATGGGCCATATCTTCCAGGCGAATGCCTACCTGTCACATTGCCCGTGCAATCTCATTGCGCGCATACCCGCTTGCCAGGAGTCTTATGACATGAGGCCAGAAATCGCTGTGCTGGATATACAGGGTCAGTATCGGGTTTACACGGAGTTCTATCGCGCAGACGCCGCGCAAAAGACCATCATCCTGGTCAACGGCTCGATGGCCACCACCGCTTCGTTTGCTCAGACCGCAAAAAACCTCTACCCGCAATTCAACGTTGTGTTGTACGACCAGCCCTACGCGGGCAAGTCCAAGGCCCACAACCGCCACGAGAAAATGCTCACGAAGGAAATCGAAGGGCAGATTCTCCTGGAGTTGATCGACCACTTCGCCGCCGAGCATGTGCTGTCGTTTTCCTGGGGCGGCGCCGCCACGCTGAGTGCCCTGGCGCAACGGCCGCGGCGCATCGAAAAAGCCGTGATCAGTTCCTTCTCACCGGTGCTCAACGCGCCGATGCGCGACTACCTCGAACGCGGTGTGGATTACTTGAGCATTCTGGACGGCGACCGTGTCGGCCACCTGGTCAACAACACGATCGGCAAGCACCTGCCGCCGCTGTTCAAGCGCTTCAACTATCGCCACGTCAGCAGCCTGGCCGAGCATGAGTACGGGCAGATGCATTTTCACATCAACGACGTGCTCCACAGCGACCAGCAGTGCTACGTCAACGCCGCCAAGAAGGTCAACGTTCCGGTGCTGTTCCTGAACGGCGAATGGGACGAGTACACCTCGGCCACCGACGCCAGGCTCTTCGCCGACCACGTCCAGCACAGCACCTTCACCACGCTGCAAGCCACCGGGCACTTCCTGGACATGGAACACAAGGCCGCCTGCCGCGACAGCCGCGACGCGTTGCTGGGCTTCCTCAAGCCGACCCGCCACGAAAGCCGACCGCGCTACAGCTATGTGCAGGACTACCATGCACTGGCTATCTGAAGAAAGTCATCGCGAGCGAGCCTCCGACAACGAGGCTTGCCCGCGAAGACCGCTCTGCTTTGAGGCCTGCGCAGACGGACAACCTCACCGTCCGGAAAGAAAAACTTCAAATCCAAGGCCACATCTGGTACAAAGTCAGCCGCTCTGAGCGGGTGTCGTATAATGGCATTACTCCAGCTTCCCAAGCTGATAACGAGGGTTCGATTCCCTTCACCCGCTCCAATCGAATTCAGGTCCTGCGTCGTGGTGGTTTTGACGGGGGATTAAAAAACCGGCTCTTGGTGGCCGGTTTTTTTTTGGGCTGCGATTTTTGGGATTTCAGCAAATATAGAAGGAAGCAAGGATGCACCTGATCGACTCATACCTGCCTGCGTACCAGTTCCGTGAACTGCATGCCTTGGACGTCCCGACTGATCCGCCCAGCGCAATGGCGGCAGTCCTGGCCCATCGCCCCGAAGACGTCCGTTTGTTTCGGTACGCAATCAAGCTTCGCGAGTTGCCGATGCGCCTGTTGGGCCAAGCTCAATCCCACCGCGCCGATCAACCCGCGTCATTCGGCCTGGATAACTTCACGCTGCTCCAGCGCAATGGCGACGCAGAGATTGCCTACGGGCTCGCCGGCAAGCTTTGGAAAGCCAACTACGGCCAAGTCCCCATCGCTGATGCCGAGGCATTCGAGGTCTTCAACGAACCGGGCAATGTGAAGCTGGCCATAAACTTCACCTGCGAGCTACTGCAACCAGGCCTGACAAGAGTCACTACCCAGACACGGGTACAGTGCATCGATGCTGATGCATTGCGAAGTTTTACTGCCTATTGGTATTTGATTCGTCCGGTCAGTGGCCTCATCCGTCGGCGCATGCTGAAGGCGATTGCGAGACGTTGCGCGGCAGGAGCTTTGTAGCGTACGTCAGGGGACTACACCGATGATTTGATTTAGCGACAGAGAATCAAACATGCTTTACGGCAAAAGCGATGGCCGCAAACATGGTCAGGGCAAACGCAGCACCGATGCTGAACGGCAGCAACGTAACCCGGATTATAGTCGGGGCCGGGCGCCTCATTTCTTCGGCTAGCGCTTCCACCTCTTGATGCAATTGCTCGATGCTCGCTTGATAATTACGAGGTGTGGACACGTCTCTTTCTCCTCGAGGGCTGCGGCTCTTGCTGAGTTTTGAACTACTCCGGGCAAAGCGCAGTACTTTATGGCTCAAGTACCGTAGTGTGGGTATTGGCGCATCGTGGCGAACCAGCGCTTAGGTTCTAATCCCAAAACCCACAACGGCGACAATGGCGGTCATCTGGGGAACACTATTTCCTATCTGCTCGGTTACGGATAGCGGGTGATTTCCGCGTGGTTTGTAGGCAAAACCAGCAAGTTGCGTACGACAGACAACGGCCTCAATCCCCCGCCAAATGCCCCAACGGCAACGGCCCCGGTGCCTTCACCGTGTTAATCGCAAAATTGCTGCGAATATCACTCACTCCCGGCAGCTTCAGCAGCTTGCCTGTGACGAACCGGTCATAGGCCCGCAGATCGGGCACCACCACTTGCAGCAGGAAGTCGGACTCGCCCGACACCAGGAACGCCGAGATCACCTCGGGCAGTGCGGTCACTGCTTGACGAAACGCCTCGGCTCTTTCGTCGGTGTGCCGTTCGACCTTGATGCCGACGAAGATCGTCATACCAAGGCCTACCTCATCGCGGTCCAGGACGGCTTGATAGCCGCGAATCACCCCCGCTTCTTCAAGCATCCGCACACGGCGCAGACATGGCGACGGCGACAAGCCAATTTCTTCGGCCAGTTGCACGTTGCTCAGCCGGCCGTCCCGTTGCAGTGCGCTGAGGATTTTGCGGTCGAAGGCATCAAGTTTCATGATTTGGCATTTTCCAATTGCATGACTGAATGATTTAGCAGGTTATGCCAGTTTCCAAAGCTTTAGAAGCCGACTACGCAACCACCTGCCCCACCCTTCGGCCATAGACTGACACCTTCAATTCACTGATTGCGGGGTGTGCGATGACAGAGCTCTGGCTGTTTTTCATGGCGTTGACGGTGGCGTACCTGTTGCCCGGGCCGGACATGATTCTGGTGCTGCAAACCGGCGCCCGTCAGGGCCGGGCCGCGGCGCTGGCGACGGCGGTGGGCCTGGGCATTGCCCGGGCCTGTCATGTCGCGTTGGCAGCGATGGGCCTCTCGGTGCTGTTCAAGACGGCACCTTGGACCTTTGATGTGGTGCGCCTGGCCGGGGCTGCTTACCTGGCTTGGATCGGGTTTCAATGTTTGCGGACGACGTTGTTGCCCAGCTTCGAAGGAGACGCAGCTGCGATCGGAAAGCGCCAATGGCACCAGGCGATCCAGCGCGGCCTGCTGACGAACCTGCTCAACCCCAAGGCCTTGCTGTTTTGCTCGGTGTTGCTGCCGCAGTTCATCCATCCACAGGACGGGCCGGTGCTGGAGCAATTCGCGATCTTGGGCGTGGTGCTGGTCGGCGTTGGCCTGCTGTTCGACAGCGCTTATGCATTGATCGGCGTGGCGCTTGGACACTGGCTACAGCGCTCGCCTTCGGCCCAGCGCGTGCAGCAGTGGTTGTTTGGTAGTCTTCTGATTGGTTTTGCGGTGCGGCTGACGTTTGTACAGCAGGCGTAGTTCTGTTCATAAACCGAGCTATCTTGGGCAACGCGCTGAAAACCAGGGCTGCTTCGCAGCCCAGCGGGAGCAAGCTCCCTCGCCACGCCATTCTCTAACATCCCATCTCACATCCCGAAATAAAGCCAACCCGTCCTCTCCCGCCCTGGCCCGACGCCGCTTCTAGACTTCAAGCGAAGCACCCATCTGCCCCAACCGTCGCTTACGGTGGTTATGGTGTTGATCATTTCTTTGCAGTGGGTATAGTACCCACTAATAACACCACCAGGGAGGTGTTGTGAATAGCCGGTTCTTGATATGCCAAATTGTTGCGGATGGTTGGTATCTGGTGCGTATCCGAGGCAGCCACCATCATTTCAAACACCCGACCAAACCGGGGCTGGTTACGGTTCCTCACCCCAAGAAGGACCTGCTCAAGAAAACGGCCATCAGTATCTTGCAACAGGCCCTACTCCAGACGGCCAGTTGCCCCGCTTTTCCGGAGGATGATTGAATGCTTTACCCGATTGCGATTTCCATGGGCGATGACAAGCACGCCTGGGGTGTTGAGGTGCCGGACATTCCGGGTTGTTTTTCTGCAGGCGATGACCTGGATGAGGCCATGGCGATGGCGCGTGAAGCCATCGAGGGCCATTTCGAGATTCTGGCTGAAGACGGCTCACCGATTCCATCGGCCAATACCGTCACCCTGCACGCAGCCAATCCGCAATACGCTGGCTGCACCTGGGCGTTGGTGGACATTGATGTGACCAGATACCTGGGCAAGGCGCAGAAACTCAACATCACCTTGCCCGGCTACTTGCTCAACCGGATTGATGAATATGTGTTGCACCATCCTGAAGAGAAGAGCCGCTCCGGCTTCCTGGCGTCGGCGGCGCTGAAAGTGCTGCAACAAGGCCGCTGAGCAACCGCTGACAAAACACAAACCTGTGGGAGCGAGCTTGCTCGCGATAGCGGCTAATCAGTCGACAGCGAGGCTGCTGACCTGGCGCCATCGCGGGCAAACTCGCTCCCACAGGTTTGGTCCTTATTTGCTCTGCGACTTGGACTGCTGCATCTGCACCGAGGACTTGGTGCCGTCGGTGTTGTCCTTGGTCTCGTTATCCGAATTGTCGAAGCAGCCGTGCAAGGCGAACAGGCAGCAGGCGAGGCAAAGCGTGCGGGTGATATTCATGGTGTACTCCGATGCTGAGGACTTTCAGGAGTGACCTGCGAGCGTGGCAATGGTTGCGACAGTCATCCTGCTGGACGATGAACGTCGAAGGGGAACGCTTGCAGTTGAAATGTAAGTAGAATTTTCACCGCCTCGTTGCTGTCACACCAGACAGGTGCATCCAATAAGGAAACACGGCAATGACGTTCGCAAAGATCGCGCAAAAACTGTCCCTCTGGGCGGGGAGCCCCAAGACATTCCTGGGGGCCATCGTGTTGTTGGTGCTCTGGGCTGCCAGCGGACCTTTCTTCGGTTTCAACGACACCTGGCAATTGATCATCAACACCTCGACGACCATCATCACCTTCCTGATGGTGTTCCTGATCCAGAACACCCAGAACCGCGATACGGATATCTTGCATTTGAAAATCGATGAATTGCTGCGGGCGTCCAAGGACGCGCAGAACGCAATGCTCGGTCTCGAATCCTTGGACCTCAAGCAACTTGAAGCGCTGCGCAAGCAATATCAGGACATGGGCAAAGACGAAGCCAAGAGCCTTGACGGTATTGAGCAGAAGAACAAGATCGACTTGAATCAGTGCTGATGCAGAGGCGCGAGTGGTCCATGCCACTCGCGCATTTTTTGCGCATCAGGGCAACGGGTTGCCTCCCGTCACGCCAAACACTTCCCCGGTGATATAACTCGACTCTTGCGATGCAAGCAGCACATAAAGCGGCGCGCATTCCGCAGGCTGTCCGGGACGTTTCATCGGAACCTGGGAGCCAAACGTAGGAATCTTTTCCCGTGGTTGTCCCCCGCTGGGTTGCAACACCGTCCAGATCGGCCCCGGCGCAACCGCATTGACACGAATGCCCTTGCTGATGACTTGCCCGGCCAACGCCTTGGTAAACGCCACGATCGCCGCCTTGGTGGTGGCGTAGTCCAGCAGCGTCGCGGACGGATCGTAGGATTGGATCGAGGCGGTATTGATGATGGTCGCACCGGCCGGCATCAGCGGCACCGCGGTCTTGCAGATCCAGAACATCGCGTAGATGTTGGTTTTCATGGTGTCGTCGAACTGCGCGGTCGTGATGTCGGCGATGTCTTTCTGCGCCTCCTGCTTACCGGCGACATTGACCAGGATATCCAGGCCGTCGAGTTGCTGTTGCGCCATCTTGACCATTTGCGCACAGAACGCTTCATCCTTGAGGTCGCCTGGAATGGCGATGGCCTTGCGGCCTTCAGCCTTGATCAGCTCGATGACTTGCTGCGCGTCGCGCTCTTCACTGGGCAGGTAATTGATCGCGACATCGGCGCCTTCCCGGGCGTAGGCGATGGCGGCGGCGCGACCGATCCCGGAGTCGCCGCCGGTAATCAGCGCCTTGCGCCCCTCCAGGCGGCCAAAGCCTTGATAACTTTTTTCGCCATGATCGGGTTGCGGCAGCATGTCCTGGTCGATGCCCGGCGGGGACTGCGGCTGGTCCGGAAATTCCGGGCGCGGGTATTGGGTCAGCGGATTCTGCATCGCGTATTGGTTGGGTTCTCGGCGTGCGGACATCGAGGTTCTCCTTTTTTGCGGGCAAAACGAGCCGGGGCGCTGGCGCCCTGGCCCTGAATATGGAACAGGTGCAGTGGATCAGCGGCTGGCCTGCAACGCCCTGGCCATCTCGAGATGGGTTTGCAGCTTGGGCAGTGTTTCGTCAGCGAACGCCTTGATCTCCGGCACGTCGGTGGTCTGGGCCTGCTGCTGGATCTGCTCGATGGCTTCTTCAGTGGCCTTGACCTGGCTGGCGGCATAAGCCGCTTCGAACGACTCGCCCTCGGCCACTTGCGGCATCAGGGTCTTGGCCTTGTCCGCCACTTCTTCTCGCGGCGCGACAGGCAAGTCGAGCTTCTTGGCGATTTTCGCCAAGTGTTGGTTGGCGGTGGTGCGGTCGTTGATCACCATGATGGTGTAGTCCTTGACCTCCCGTGACTCCGCTTTCGAATGCGCCTCGCGGCTGGCCTCGATGTCGGCCATGCCTTTGGCGGATGCATCGTTGATGAATTCGACAGGTGACTGGGCCCAGGCACTGTTGGCACCCAGGCCCATCAGCACGACAACACTGGTGATGCGTAAAAAGGTGGCCATCCGGCTCATGGTCGCGCCCTCCTCTGAAAGAAAATCGCGACGGAATTTGCGTCGCAGAAATCAGAACCACCGTTGGATAATTCAACGAGACGTGCGACCCGGCTTGCGGCCAATCTCGGCCCTCAGCGGGCTTTTATCGACGCTCGCGATGGTGGTTCTCCCACTTTTGCGACCTGCTTCGGACACCTTCGTTCGATCGTGGGCGACGTTTCCCGGATAAATGTTGCTTGACCCGCGCATGGCCCGGTCCTCCGTATTGCAAGAAATGACGGGCACACATGCCCCGTATTTCATTGGAAATGGCTGAAGGCTCAAGGTTTGGAAAACACGCGAGTGCCACGACGAACGGTGGCGCGGATTCAGATGCCGAAGGCTCGATGATTGTGACGCTTGGCGGCGTACATCGCCTCGTCGGCGTGGCGGAACAGGGTAATGTCTTCGGTGCCGTGGTCGGGAAAGCACGCCACGCCGATGCTCGGTTCGATACTCAGGCAGTGGCCGTCCAGCCGCAGCGGCTCGGCTAACGCACGGCGGATTTTGGCTTGCACCCGCTCAGCGTCTGTCACGTTCTGGATGCTGTGCAGCAGGACGACAAATTCATCACCGCCGATGCGTGCGACGGTGTCGGTTTCGCGTATGCAGCCCCTGAGCCGACTCGCCACAGCTTGCAACAGCATGTCGCCGACACCATGGCCATACGTGTCGTTGACCTGCTTGAAACGATCCAGGTCGATATACAGCAAGGCCATCCGCCCCGACGCTGCACGGGCCGTGGCCAGCGCAGCCTTGAACCGCTCGCGCAGCAGCTCGCGATTGGGCACCTGGGTCAGCTGGTCGTATTGCGCCATGTGCTGCAACCGGGCGTGCAATTGCTGGCGCTCGATGGCGAGGGTGATCTGCGCACAGACGTATTGCAGCAATTCCTTGTCTTGTTCGGTGTAGCGTTCGCTGTCCGGGGCACTCTTGACGATCAAGGCGCCGATCGTACCGTTTTGCGAATTCAGCGGCACAGCCAGCCAACAAGGCGATTGCGGCGTCGACACAAGGTCATGGAACTCTGCGGGCAAGGCACTGCAACCGGGAGTGAGCAAGATCGGCTGACCACTGCGGATGACTTCGGCGCACAAGCGTCCGATCATCGTGCCGGGCAATTCGGGTTGTCGCTCTCGATCGTCGACGTGATACGCAAAGTCGATCTGCTCGCATTGCTCGTCATACAGCGCCACCGAAAAATTCAGCGCCGGCAGCCACTCGCCGATGATCAAGTGGATGCGCTTGAACAAGGCCAGCAGGTCAGCGGCGGCATGGGCAGCCTCGGAGATCGCATACAACGCCGCCTGACGGGACTCCGCCTGCTTGCGCTCGGTGATGTCACGCGCCACGGCGATGCGCAGCTGGTCAGCCTCCGACCAGCGCGCCGACCACAGGATATGCACTACACCACCGTCCTTGCGCAGGTAACGGTTCTCGAAATTGAGCTTGGGCTCGCCCTCCATGATTTCCCGCGCCGCGTCGAGGGTCCGCTGGCGGTCGGCGGGATGCACCAGGTCGATCATTCGCCGGCCGATCAGCTCCTGTGGCGTGTACCCCAGGATGCGCTCGCACGCCGCACTGACGAACACGAAACAGCCTTGGGCGTCGACGGCACATACGGCGTCCAGCAACAAATCGAGGTAACTGGCCAGCGGCGCGGGATTTCGAGTATCCATGACGCGGTAAGCCATCCGGGTAATACAGCCATGGGAGAACCGGGCATCCGTCAATCCGCGCCGCCCTGCAGACGTGCGCAACCACGTATACCCACATTATCGATGAGGATAGCGCAGGCAATCGGACCGCCCTTGGAAAATTGACATCATTTTGCCAACACACGATGGACAGGACCCAAGCGAAATCCATATTCAATGGGTTGACCAAGCACACAGGGTAGCAAACGCAGCAAATTCACGGGTCGAAACCCTACTCCCACGCCGCAAATGGATTCCCCGTCCATTTCCCTAGGCAAGGTCCTACGTAGAACTCTCCGATCACACTCAAACACACCGGAAACAGCCGATTCAAAGCCCTGCCCAGCAGTCTGTAAAGTCTCGACATACACACAAAGTGAAACACCCACGGACAGCAACGCATAACCAAGGAATGTACTCGAACCATGAACCAGACTGCACTACCACCCCATCGCTTCAGCAACTATCGCAAGGTGATTTCCCTGGCGGACCAGGATTGGCAGAACACCCATGCTGGAAAAGCCGCGGGACTGAATGTGGTGGTCAAGAGCCCCAATGTGCTGGTGGACCAATACGGTCGCACCCTGCATCATTTCTGTACGTCCTCCTACCTGGGCCTGGATTACCACCCCACCTTGCTGGACGGTGCCATGACGACGCTATGGGAAGCAGGAACCCTGCGCGTTGCCAACTCGAAAAATCGCTGCAAGCTGGAAATCCTCGACCAATACGAAAGCCAACTGTCGGAGTTGTTCGGCGCCAGTTGCCTCAGTGCATTGTCTTGCAGCGCAGCGAGTTCGGGAATACTGCCATTGCTGGCCAGCGGTGCCTTGACCGGCAATCGACCACCGGTCATGGTCTTCGACAAGCAGGCCCATTACTCGATGACCCCTATCAAGGCCGCCTGTGCGGATGAAACGCAGGTCATCACCTGCCCGCACAACGACATGGACTTCCTCGAAGACGTCTGCAAACGCCACGCTAACGTGACCTACGTGGCGGACAGCGCCTACAGCATGGGCGGCATGGCGGACCTGGATAGCCTGATGTACCTCAAACAGCGCCATGGCCTGTTCCTTTATCTGGACGATTCCCATGCGTTGTCCGCGGTGGGACCCTGCGGCATAGGCCTGGTGCGATCGCGAATCCAAGCGGTGGACGAACGCACCCTGATAGTCGCCTCGCTGGCCAAATCATTCGGTGCCAGCGGTGGACTGGCCATGTTTGGCAGTGAACGGCACAAGACCCTGGTGCAACGTTACGGCGGTCCAAGCAATTGGTCGCAAAGCCTGAATTCGGCCGCTATCGGCGCAGGCATGGCCTCGATCCGCCTGCACCGCAGTGCAGAATTCAGTGCGTTACAGGAACGTTTGCAAGCTAACATCCGCCTGTTCGACAGCCTCATCCGCACCGAACAGTACGCCAGCCCCATGGCGATCCGCCTGGTGCATTGCGGCGAGGCGGCACTGGCCACGCGTATCGCGGTTGAACTCGCCGAACTGGGGTATTTCACTTCAGCGGTCTTTTTCCCCGTGGTGCCACAAGACAAAGCCGCGATCCGGATCACCCTGCGTGCCGACATGACGCCTGAGGTGATCCATTCGTTCTGCGACCGGGTCATTGACCTGCTGTTGGCCCACGGGCGCGACACTCGCCCTTGAATCAAGCCCCTGATGAACAACCGCACAACCCTGATCGTTACCTGCGCCACTGTTTTCCTCGCTCAATTGGGCATGAGCATCCATCTGCCGGCCGTGCCCGACATCGCCCAAGGTCTCAAGGCCGATGCGTCGCAAGTGTCGTGGGGGTTGCCGGTCTACCTGATCGGCATGGCGTTGCCCATGCTGTCATGGGACAGCCTGAGCCAGCGGCTCGGGCGCAAGCCCGTCTTGCTCGCCGCTTTGGTTCTGTACGGCCTGGGCAACCTGGCTTTGCCGCTGGGCACGTCACTGGGAAGCGTTCCTGACGTTCAGGTTGATCCAGGGCATCGGCGCCAGCGGCATTTCGGTGATGGCGCGGGTGCTGATCCGTGACACGTTCAGCGGTGACCTGCTGGCCAAGGCGCTGTCGTGGATATCGATTGCCTAGCGGTTTCCTGCACCAGTTGATGGCCTCCGGGATCGGCGCCTTGGCCAGCCTGTTGTTGAGTCAACAGGCCTGGCCATTGGCGCTGTTGTGCACGCTGTTGGCGATGGCGGCGATGCTGTGCGTCAGGTTCATGCCGCCTCGGGCCACTTAGAACGCGCCGCGGAAAATTTCCTCGATCTGCCGTTGGTCCGCCGCTCGCGGGTTGGTCAAGCCGCAGGCGTCCTTCAAGGCGTTGGCGGCCAGTACCGGGACGTCATTGAGGCGCACACCCAACTCACGCAAGCCCGCTGGAATGTCCACGTCCACGGCCAGGCTGCGAATCGCCGCGATGGCGGACTGCGCGCCTTCTTCGGGGCTGAAACCGCGGATGTCGGCCCCCATGGCATGGGCTACGTCCGTCAGCCGCACGGCACAGACCGTGGCGTTGAAACTCTGCACATGGGGCAGCAATACGGCGTTGCACACACCATGAGGCAAGTCATAGAAGCCGCCCAACTGATGCGCCATCGCGTGCACGAAACCCAGCGAAGCATTGTTGAATGCCATCCCGGCAAGAAACTGCGCGTAAGCCATGTTCTCCCGCGCCGCCAAGTCATTGCCGTCACGCACGGCCAGGCGCAGGTTGTTGCTGATCAAGGTAATCGCCTTGAGGGCGCAGGCGTCGGTGATGGGCGTGGCGGCGGTGGAGACGTAAGCCTCGATCGCATGGGTCAGCGCATCCATGCCGGTCGCGGCGGTCAATCCTTTTGGCATCGCCACCATGAGGGCCGGGTCGTTGACCGACATCAGCGGCGTGACGTTGCGGTCGACGATGGCCATTTTCACGTGACGCGTCTCGTCCGTGATGATGCAGAAACGGGTCATTTCACTGGCGGTGCCTGCCGTGGTGTTGATGGCGATCAGCGGCAGTTGCGGCTTGCTGGAGCGGTCGACGCCTTCATAGTCGCGAATCTGCCCGCCATTGGTCGCGCACAACGCGATGCCCTTGGCGCAATCATGGGGCGAGCCACCACCCAGCGACACGATGAAATCGCAGCGGCTTTCCTTCAGCAGACCGAGCCCGAGCTCGACATTGGCAATGCTCGGGTTGGGCTTGGCACCGTCGTAGATCACCGCGTCGACATCCTGTAGCGCCAGCAACTCGGCCACTTTGGAGGCGACGCCGGCCTTCGCCAACCCCGCGTCGGTGACGATCAGCGCCTTGCGAAAGCCGTAGTTGCGGATGGCGGTCATCGCCTCGTCGAGGCAACCCAGGCCCATGATGTTCACGGCGGGAATGAAAAAAGTGCTGCTCATGGGGACACGCTCCTGAAAGAGGCCGGATCGGCAGGGGCGTACAGGATTGACCGACTGGTCACAACGTATCTTGATCTGGCTCAAGACTGGGTCGTGATAAAGTCACGCCCTGCCTTTGCCACGTTTTGAGATGACTTTCGCAATGACCGATTTCCAGGAATACGACGCCCGGCTCGAAGATTGGGAGACCTTGCGTGCCAACTTCGCATTCAGCGGCCTGTTGGTAGGCAACGGCGCCAGCCGCGCCGTGTGGGACGATTTCGGCTATGACTCGTTGTTCGAAAACGCCCGTACCGTCGAGGAAAAGCCCCTCAGTGCGTCGGAACTGAGCGTGTTCGATGCGCTGCAGACACGCAGTTTCGAACAAGTGCTCGGTGCACTGAAAACCACCAGCCGGGTCAACAAGGCCCTGGCGGTGAGCTCCGCCGCGCCGCGCAATCGCTATTACGCGATCAAGGAAGCGCTGATCAACGCCGTGCACGCCATGCACATCCCCTGGCGGCTGGTGCAAGCGTCGACCCTGCAACACCTCAACCAGGAACTGGGCCGCTACCGCACGGTGTTCACCACCAATTACGATTTGCTGAGCTACTGGGCGATCCAGCACGCTCCCGACACCGTCACCGACCTGTTCCTGGGGGCCGATCACAGCTTCGACCTGAGCCAGGCCAACACGGACAAACCACGCCTGCTGTACTTGCACGGTGGCTTGCACCTGGTGCGCAACCAGGACGGCACGGCGCGCAAGCTCACCTCCACCGAGGGTACGTTGCTGGGCAGTTTCGCCATCAACAACACCCTCAAGACCCTCGATGATGTCCCACTGTTCATCAACGAAGGCCCGAGCCAGGACAAACTCAAGACCATCCGCAGCAGTGACTACTTGTCGTTCTGCTACGACCAGTTGTTGCACCACGGCGACAACCTGTGCCTGTTCGGCCACGCCCTGGGCGAGCAGGACAGCCATATCGTTCATGCCCTGCGCCAGGCCGCGCCGAGAACCTTGGCCATTTCGATCTACCCCCGCAGCCAGGCCTTTATCCAGCACCAGAAACGGCATTACGCCAAGCTATTCCAAGGCCTGGACATTGAGCTGCGCTTCTTCGATGCCAAGCGTCATCCGCTGGGCGATCCGAAGCTGGCGGTACCGGTGGAGGTCTAGCCTCTCGATGAGGCCTACAGGGTAATCGCCGTGCCGAGCAACGTGAGGAACCCCGCCAACCAGTTCGGATGCGCCGGCCAGGCGGGTGCCGTGGCCAGGTTGCCCTGGACATGGCCTTCGGTCACCGGGATGTCGATAAACGTCCCACCGGCCAGACGCACTTCCGGGGCACACGCCGGATAGGCGCTGCATTCACGGCCTTCCAGGATGCCCGCTGCCGCGAGCAATTGCGCACCGTGGCACACCGCGGCGATCGGCTTGCCGGCCAGATCGAAATCGCGCACCAGTTGCAGGACCTCTTCATTCAGGCGCAGGTATTCCGGCGCGCGACCGCCCGGCACCAGCAGCGCATCGTAATCGGCGGACTGGACCTTGGCGAAGTCATGGTTGAGGGCAAACAAGTGCCCCGGTTTTTCGCTGTAGGTCTGGTCGCCTTCGAAATCATGGATCGCGGTGCGGACCGTCTGCCCGACCGTTTTTCCCGGGCATACGGCGTGCACCGTATGGCCGACCATCTGCAAGGCCTGGAACGGCACCATGACTTCATAATCTTCGACGTAATCGCCGACCAGCATGAGGATTTTCTTGGCGGCCATGGACTGGGCTCCTTTGGAATGCGTGAGGGTGGACGCATTAAAGGTAGACCGCCGTAACGACAGCCCGCCATTAACTGACGGAGTGCACCGCTTTTTGTGGGAGCGAGCCTGCT
>NZ_JAOSHO010000560.1 GCF_025917275.1 Pseudomonas agronomica
GAGCTTGCTCCCGCTGGGTGGCGAAGCCGCCCCAAAACAGGCTGACGCATTCTCCAGATAAACCGCATCAGCCGGTTTACTCACATGAGGCTACGTTCCCGCATGGTGGTTCAGTCGCGCAATATGAAAAACACTTCAAGGTTAAGTACGAGAGCACTGAGTCAGTCCTTGCGGCCTCAAAAAAAGGTTGGTTGGCCAACAAGATACCGAAAGCCAAACCTGGGCGCTGCTCATAAACGGAGAGTAACGATGCTTGAAAATACATTCTCAGATGACGAAGCAGCCATCACGCCAGCGGACTTGGATCTTTTGGAGTCCGCTATTGGCAAGAAGCTACCAACGCCTTTTAGAAACCATTACCTCAAGTACAACGGCGGCGTGCCGGAGCGCACCTACTGGGTCGGCGATGATTTCGACGAGCCACTGGAAGTGGCCGCCTTCAAGCCAATTACTGGCGCTGACTCCACGGTGCTATCCACCTATCAGTTGATGCTGAAGAAAGAGGTGCTTCCTGCGCATCTCTTGCCTTTCGCAAATGACTGGGGTGGCAACTTCTTTTGCCTCAACCTTGATACCGAAGCCGTTAGCTATTTCACGACCGATAGCTTCGATAGCGACCTCAGTTCTGAAGAGAACCAGGCTCAATCCGAAAAGCTGGTCTGCTCGAATTTCCTCCGCTTCGTTCAAGGGCTGATCGATGAGGAAGATTTGGACGAGGAATAAATCAACGGACACCACAGGATTTGCTCCGAAACGCAAATCCTGTGGCGAGGGAGCTTGCTCCCGCTGGGCGGCGAAGCCGCCCCATCCAATCTCCGCCAACGCCATGCTCTGTCTATAGTCAATTGATCCAGGTCATGACTTGTTACATCCGCTACACCATTCAGCCCAGACACCCAACGCGACCAAAGGTCGCACCCTTGACCTAGAGCGACAGGCGTATCATTGCGCCACTGCAGCACCCTTTCTGACCGTGGCCGGCACGTACTGGCCTCGGCGTTTTTCCACTGCCGTGGGATGCATTTGATGAGCAACCAGATTCCGGTACATGACGTTACCCCGCCTGCCAAGGACGCCAACAAAAGCGTCGACCTGTATGCCTCTCGGGAAAAAATCTACACCCGCGCCTTCACGGGCCTGTTCCGCAACCTGCGAATGGTTGGCGGAGCCTTCCTGTTCCTGCTGTATTTCGGCACGGTCTGGTTGAATTGGGGCGGTCACCAGGCTGTCTGGTGGAACCTGCCGGAACGCAAATTCTTTATTTTCGGCGCCACCTTCTGGCCCCAGGATTTCATCCTGCTGTCGGGGATGTTGATCATCGCCGCCTTCGGCCTGTTTTTCATCACCGTGTATGCCGGTCGGGTCTGGTGCGGCTACACCTGCCCGCAAAGCGTCTGGACGTGGATCTTCATGTGGTGCGAAAAGGTCACCGAAGGCGACCGCAACCAGCGCATCAAGCTCGACAAGACACCCATGAGCGCCAACAAATTTTTGCGCAAATTCGCCAAGCACAGCCTCTGGCTGCTGATCGGTTTCGTCACCGGCATGACCTTCGTTGGCTACTTCACGCCGATCCGCGAGTTGGTTTTCGAGTTCTTTACCGGCCAGGCCGATGGCTGGTCGTATTTCTGGGTCGGTTTCTTCACCCTCGCCACCTACGGCAATGCCGGCTGGCTGCGTGAACAAGTGTGCATCTACATGTGCCCTTACGCCCGCTTCCAGAGCGTGATGTTCGACAAGGACACCCTGATCGTTTCCTATGACCCACGTCGCGGTGAAAGCCGTGGCCCACGCAAGAAAGGTGTCGACTACAAGGCGCTGGGGCTGGGGGATTGCATCGACTGCACGATGTGCGTCCAGGTCTGCCCCACCGGCATCGACATCCGCGACGGCCTGCAGATCGAGTGCATCGGTTGTGCGGCCTGTATCGATGCCTGTGACAACATCATGGACAAGATGGACTATCCGCGCGGCCTGATCAGCTACACCACCGAACACAACCTTTCGGGGCAGAAAACCCATAAACTGCGCCCACGCCTGATCGGTTATGCCTTGGTGCTGCTGGCGATGATCAGCCTGTTGGTCACCGCGTTCTTCATGCGTTCGCTGGTGGGTTTCGACGTCAGCAAGGACCGCGTGCTGTATCGCGAAAACGCCGAAGGCCGGATCGAGAACGTCTACAGCCTGAAGATCATGAACAAGGACCAACGCGACCATACGTACATGCTGGAAGCTGCTGGCTTGCCTGATCTGAAGCTGCAAGGCCGTCGTGAAATCAAGGTTGCCGCAGGCGAGATCTACAGCCAGCCGGTTGAACTGTCCAGCGCACCGGAACAACTGCCGTCGAGCACCAACGAGGTGACGTTCATCCTCAAGGATGCCGATGACGACAGCGTCCATGTTGAAGCCAAGAGCCGGTTCATCGGCCCACAGACTCGTTGAGAGAAATGCCCATGCCTGCAGCAACCGCCACCAGCCCTTGGTACAAGCACCTCTGGCCGTGGATCATCATCGGGATCCTCACGTGCTCGGTCACGCTGAGCCTGACCATGGTAACCATTGCGGTGAAGAATCCGGACAACCTGGTCAACGACAACTATTACGAGGCTGGCAAAGGCATCAATCGCTCGCTGGAGCGCGAACTGCTGGCCCAGACCCTGCAATTGCATGCCAGTGTGCAATTGGACGACCTCACCGGTGAAGTCAACCTGCGCCTGAACGGCAACAGCCGGCCCCAGACGGTGGAGCTGAGCCTGATCTCGCCGACGCAGCCGGAGAAGGACCGCAAGATTGTCCTGACTCGCAACGACAGCGAACCGGGGCGCTATGTTGGCCAGTTGGCGGACAAGATCGAAGGTCGGCGCTTTGTCGAATTGCTCGGTGTGGAGAACGACAAGACCTGGCGACTGTTCGAAGAAGAGCAGGTCAATCACAACCAGGACATCCTGCTGGGCGATGAGCCGCTGCAAGGCGCTGAAGACCTGAAAAAATAAGCTGCTGTTGTGGCG
>NZ_JAOSHO010000561.1 GCF_025917275.1 Pseudomonas agronomica
AGCAAGCTCGCTCCCACAGGAAAGAGGAAATGGGGTCAGGCATCGTTCTCGTGCGTCAATTCCAACACCCGATCCACCAGTTTGTTGATGCCCGAGGCGGCTTCACTGATGTTCTGCGCCAGCATGTAGGCGGGTGTGCTGACGAGTTTGCGCGCGGTGTCTTCGACGATGTCGGTAACCAGGCATTCTTCATGGGTGCCGCCCATCTTGGTCACGGCGGCGGCCGTGTCGGCATCCGTGCCGATGGTGCAATTCACTCCCGGGCCGTAGATTTTCGCCGCCAAGGCCGGAGAAATGCACATCAGTCCCACCGGTTTTCCGGCCTCGGCAAAGGCTTCGGTCAATGCCAGGACATCCGGCTGGACCGTGCACCCGGCACCTTCAACAGCAAAATTCGACAGGTTTTTCGCCGAGCCAAAACCACCGGGTACGATGAGCGCGTCGAAATCTTCGGCCCTGGCTTCGCGCAGGTCCTTCACATTGCCCCGGGCGATGCGCGCCGACTCCACGAGCACGTTGCGGCTTTCGGGCATTTCCTCGCCAGTCAGGTGGTTGATGACATGCAATTGGGCAATGTTGGGGGCGAAGCATTGGACCTGCGCGCCGCGCTGGTCGAGACGCAACAGCGTGATCACGCTTTCGTGGATCTCTGCGCCGTCATACACGCCACAGCCGGAAAGGATCACTGCAACTTTTTTGCTCATGGGCTTTTCTCCAGATTCATGGCGTTAAATGTCTACTAATTTGTCACTCGTTGCCATAGGTGGATCTGGCGGCTACACCTAATCTGCCGACTTCTCCCCCCTTGCGTGCCCGGGTCGCAACATGAATTTCATCCTGTATGCCGTGCCGTTTTTCTTCGTGTTGATTGCCGTCGAATTGCTCGCCGACCGCTGGCGTGGCGTGAGCCACTATCGCCTGGCGGATGCGATCAACAGCTTGAGTACCGGGGTGCTGTCGACCACCACGGGGCTGCTGACCAAAGGCGTTGGACTGGTGACGTACGCCTTTGCATTGGAGCACTTGGCAATTATCGAGCTGCCTGCCGATAAAGCCTGGACCTGGGTGTTCGCCTTCGTGTTCTACGACTTCTGTTATTACTGGCTGCACCGCATGGGGCACGAGCGCAACATTCTCTGGGCGGCTCATTCGGTGCATCACCAGAGCGAGGACTACAACCTCTCCACCGCGCTGCGCCAGACCAGCACCGGTTTCCTGCTGAGCTGGATTTTCTATCTGCCGCTGGCGGTCCTGGGCGTGCCGCTGGTGATGTTCATCAGCGTCGCGGCGCTGAATCTGCTGTACCAGTTCTGGGTCCATACCCAGCACATTCCCAAGCTCGGCTGGCTGGAGTGGTTCTTCGTCACGCCGTCGAATCATCGTACCCACCATGCACAGAACCCTCTCTACATGGATCGCAACTACGGCGGGGTGTTCATTATTTGGGACCGTCTGTTTGGCAGTTTCCAGGAAGAGGATGATCGAGAACCGGTGATCTTTGGCGTGACCACGCCGCTGGCGAGCTGGAATCCGTTGTGGGCCAACCTGCAGTTTTATACGCAATTGTGGGCTGATGCGCGGCGGGCCGGGCGCTGGCGAGACAAGCTGCGGATCTGGTTCATGCCCACCGGTTGGCGTCCGGCGGACGTCGCAGCCAAGTACCCGCTGAACAAGCCGGACCTGGGCCAGTTCCGCAAATTCGAGGTGGCGCTGGAACCCCGCCAGCAGGGATATGTGGCGCTGCAGTTCTGCGCCTACATCGCCTTGGGCAGCTATTTGATGAACCTTGAAGACAGCCTGCCGGTCGCCGCCCTGATACTGGGTTGGGGCGCGGTGGCGTTCGGTCTGTTCGTGTTGGGCGTGGTCCTGGAGAATCGCCCTTGGGCGCTGAAGCTGGAACTGATGCGGCTGGCTTCGAGCCTGCCGCTGGTGTGGCTGGCACCGATGACCGGGTTGTGGCCGGCCAGTCCGCTGGCCTGGGCGGGGCTTTGCTGTTATTGCCTGCTCAGCGGTATCGGGCTGTATTGCTGTCGCAGCCGGGTTACTCGTTTGGCGTCGTAGATGCGCCGGACCTGGCCTGTCCCTGGCGCTCGGCTTCGAGGACTTTCCTGGCCAGTCGCGCATTCTTGATGCGCCGACGCAGCCACAAGCCCAAGCCCAGCAACAGCAGGGCACCGAGTACCCACAGTTCGTATTTCTTGATGCTGCCGAGCATGCCTTCGAGCACCGCGCCGAAGTGGTACGCGGCGGCGGCTAGCGCCGTGGCCCAGATCGCTGCACCGATGCCGTTGAGCAGCAGGTAGCGACCCGGCGGATAGCCCGACAGGCCGATGGCCACCGGCATCACCGTCCGCAGGCCGTAGACGAAGCGAAAGCTCAGTACCCAGATGTCCGGATGCTTGCGGATATGTTCCAGCGCCCGATCACCCATCAACTGCCAGCGCGGCTTGCGCGCCAACAGCTTGCGTCCGTGCTTGCGCCCCAGGAAATACCACAGCTGATCGCCCGCATAGCTGCCGCAAAACGCCACGACCACCACCAAGTTGATGTCCATGTAGCCACGGAACGCCAGGAAACCTGCGAGCACGAGGATGGTTTCGCCTTCGAAGAACGTCCCGATAAAGAGGGCAAAGTAGCCGAAGTCATGCAGAAATTGTTGGAGCATTGTCTGGGTGCTGGCGAAATGAACGCGCAGCCTAACCCTTCAGGCACATTCAGGAAAGTATCGAAATGTGTCTCGACGTTAACATTTCCTACAGAAGACAATGACTGCGACTACCGGTCACGCCTACGCACAACTGTCATACGTTCGTCATAATGGCCGCTTATAACTGTCACGCTCGCCCGTCTGCGGGCTCAGGAGTCTGCCGTGAGCTTTACCCCTGCCAATCGTCTGTTTCCCGCTACCCGTCTGCGTCGCAACCGTCGCGATGAATTCTCTCGTCGGCTGGTGCGTGAAAACGTCCTGACGACCAACGACCTGATCCTGCCCGTG
>NZ_JAOSHO010000562.1 GCF_025917275.1 Pseudomonas agronomica
CTGTGGGAGCGAGCTTGCTCGCGATGAGGCCAGTAGATGCAGCTCATCCCTTGACCTCAGGCACTGAGCAACCGACACGCCTGCGCCGGCACCGTCACCGATACCGCCTGCCCGATGCCCAGGTCCATGCCCTGGCACGGCGTGTTCAGCGCCGTGAAAGAGACGCCGGAACATTCAACCGTGGTCTCGATGGTCGCGCCGATGTCCCGCACGAACAGCACTTTTCCGAGCAAGCGGTTACCCGCCGAAGCCTGGGGCGAGGACAACTGCACGTCTTCGGGACGCACCAACAACTTGATCCTCTCCCCTGGGTTGATGCTGCGGCTGGCCGGCACTTCCAGCGTGTCCCCACCCGGCAGTCCCACTCGCCCATTACCCAGCGAAGTCGCCGGAAAGATGTTGCCCGAGCCGATGAAATCGGCGACGAATTCATTGGCCGGGTGCCGGTAGATCTCGATCGGCGTGCCGACCTGCTGCACGCGATGCTCACCCAACACCACGACGATGTCGGCCATGGTCATGGCTTCGCGCTGGTCATGTGTCACCAGGATAGTGGTGATGTTCAACCGCTGCTGCAACTGGCGAATTTCCACTTGCATCGACTCGCGCAACTTGGCGTCCAGGGCCGACAGCGGTTCGTCCAGCAACAGGATTTTCGGGCGGGCGGCGATGGCCCGGGCAATCGCCACGCGCTGGCGCTGGCCGCCGGAGAGTTTCGCCACCGGCCGGTCGATCATTGCCTGGAGCTGGATCAGCTCCAACAGTTCCACCACCCGCGCCTGTTGCTCGGCCTTGCCCACGCCCCGCAGCTTAAGCGGGTAGGCAATGTTCTCGCCGACGGTCATGTGGGGAAACAACGCCAGCGACTGGAACACCATGCCGAAGTTGCGCAGGTGCGCCGGGGTGTGGCCGATGTCTTCGCCATCCAGGCGGATCTCCCCGCCGCTGAGGCTTTCCAGGCCGGCGATCATGCGCAGCAGCGTGGTCTTGCCGCAACCTGACGGCCCGAGGAAACACACCAGTTTGCCCTCGGGCAGATGCAGGTTCACGTCCCTGACCGCGCAGGCCGAGCCGTAGTGTTTCTCGACGTTTTCCAGTATCAGTCCAGTCATGTCTTCACCTCGAAATCAAAAGGAAACGCCGCCCTCGCCCACCAGTTTCTCCAACGCCCAGATCAGCACGAAGTCGATCAGCACGATGAGCACGGCAAACGAAAAAACGGTGGGGTCCAGCGACGACACGGTGCGGCTGTACATCCAGATCGGCACGGTCATGACGTCGATGGTGTAGAGGAAATAGGTCACGGTGAATTCGTTGAACGAGACGATGAACGCCAGCAGCATCCCGGCGAGAATCCCCGACTTCATCAACGGCACCACCACATCGACGATGGCCCGTCGCGGTGTCGCGCCGAGCATGCGCGCGGCCTCTTCGACTTCGCTGCCGATGCCGATGCCGAGCATGGCGGCCGTGCAGTTCTTCACCACGAACGGCAAAGCCAGGATCACGTGGGCGATCACCAATCGCGAGGTGGTCATCTGGAACGGCAGGCTGTCGAACACCAGCAGCAATGCCAAGCCGAGCACCACCATGGGAAACACCAGCGGCAGCGACATCAATTGCAGCGCCACGGCCTTGCCACGGAACTCGCAACGGGTCAGGGCATAGGCCGCCGGCACGGCGATCAGCGTGGCGAAGATCATCGTCAGGCAGGCCACCAACAGGCTGGTGCCCATCGCCTGGCCCAGGCTCAGCACATCGCTGGCGTCCGGCGAGACAAAAGTGTGCCAGGCCGCCCGATACCATTGCAGGCTGTAGCTGCTCGGTGGAAAGTCCAGGTTCGCCGCGCCGCTGAAGGACATGACGATCATGGTCAGGATCGGCAGCACCGCCAGCAGCAGGATGAAACCCGACAACAGACCCGCCACGCGGCCGGTTTCACCGGGCAACAACGCCTGGCGTTTTTTACTCGTTACGCTCATTGCGAAGCCTCCAGCATCCGCCGACGACGGCCGGTGAAATACTCGGAAAGGGTCATGATCAGCAGCGTGGTGACAATCAGCACCACACCGGCGGCGGACGCGGCGGGCCAGTTCATCAGCGGGGCGATCTGGTCATGGACCATCACCGCCAGCATCGGCACGCGGCGACCGCCCAACAACAGCGGCACGACAAAGCTGCTGGCGTTGTAGGCAAACACCAATGTCGCGCCGGTGATGATCCCCGGCAGGCTCATCGGCAGCACCACTTGGCGGAACACCTGGAAACGGCTCGCGCCGAGGGTCGCGGCGGCCTCTTCATAACTGCGGGCCACACCGCGCATGGCACTGGCGATGGGCAGCACGGCCAGCGGGAATGCAGTCTGGACCAGGCCCATCAGCACACCGTTCTGGTTGTACAACAGCATGAGCGGACGCTTGATCAGGCCCAGGCCCATCAACGCCTGATTGAGCATCCCGGCAGGGCCGAGGATGACCAGCCAGCCATAGCTTTGCAGCAACAGGTTGACCAGCAACGGCAACAGCACCGCCGCCAGGAACACCCGTCGCAACAACGGCGAGGCCAGGCGCGACATGGTGTAGGCCACGGGAATCGCCAAGAGTACGGCGATCACCGCGCTGATCAGCGCCAGGCGCAAGGTCAGCAGCAGGGACTTGAGGTAATAAGGCTCGAGCAACTGCCCATAGCTGGCGAGGCTGAAGCCGCTCCATTCCGCGCCCTTGGTGCCGACGCTCATGCGCAGCACCAACAGGCTGGCGGCGACCAGCACGCCGAGAAACAGCATCGACGGCGAAAGAAAGAACCACGCGCGCGCAGTCGGCGAAAGACCGCGCCGTGAAGGCGCTGGCGCAATGCTCTGCGGATGGGTTAACGGTTGATGTTCCATGGCAAAGTCTCGTCAGTGGAAAACGACAGAACAAACACACTCTCAAAACAACCCAATCCCCTTGTGGGAGCGAGCTTGCTCGCGAAGACGGCAGCACA
>NZ_JAOSHO010000563.1 GCF_025917275.1 Pseudomonas agronomica
AACAGGCCATTCTCGCCCGTCGGCAGGGCGAACCCGGGCATCGTGGTCGGGTTGACCTGCTGTTGGGCCAGGTCAGGCGGCAATTGCGAGTTGAGTACCACGAAAGCAGGCCGTGCCGTATTGGCGACGCCGGTGGCCGTGGACTTGCTCGCGCCAGCCAGTGGCGCCTGGAATTGCACAATGCTGCTGTTTTCCAGTTGTTGCGTCGCCTGGATGCTGATGTTGCCGCCCGATTGAACCACGGCCGGCGCCAGCGATTGTCCGGGCGTCACGGTGGTGATGTCACTCACCTGACGGAAGCTGTTCAACGCATCGACAGGCACTTGTTTCGGGTTGGCCTGGGCGTTGTAGGGAAAGATGAATCGTGCGCGGAAGCGCTCGTCCGTCCCATCGGTGACCCGGCCGGTATTCCACGTGCGCGTCCTGACGCTGGTGCCTGATGCGGCGCCGACGTTGGCGAAGTTGTCCGCGGTGATCAGCAGGTCGCCGGCCGAAGCCATGACGCTGTGTTGGTTGGTCACCGTGGAACCGTCGACGGTCAGCTTCGCCCCGCTCATCAGCGTGGCGCTGGCCGAGTCTTCGAGCACGACGCTCTGGAAGGTTTCCTTAGCCACATAGTCGACGTTGTGGTGATCACCGCCGCAGTCGTAGCAGGTCACGCTGATGGCGCCCGACACCAACTCATCGGTGGTGGAAAAGACGTCCTTGCGGTTGACCAGCACCTGGCTGCGCAGCGACATGTCCTTGACCGATTCCAGGGTGCCGGAAATGTTTTCCAGCAGCGCACTGCGAGCGACGCCATCCTGCGCGGTGACAGTCAATGTGCCGAGGCTATACACGTCCGCGCGCACGTTGGTGAAGCTGTTGAAGCGCAGCGCCATGTCCGCGCCACTGAATATCAATCCGCGGTCGTTACGGGCCTCATTGGCCACCAGCTCGACGGTATCGGCGCCACCCAGCGTGCCCGTATTGAGCAGACGCGTGGCGGAAAGGGAGAACTTGCCGCCACCCGTGATCCGTCCGGCATTGTTCAATGCCCCGAGACTGGTGACGGTGGTGATGCCGCCTCCGGCCAAGCGCGAGCCGCTGGAAAGATCGATACTGGCGGCGCGAAGATCGAATTGATCGACCGCACTGAGGCGGCTGTTTTCGGTGCCTGTGTAGGCCCCTGTCAACTGCAGATCAAAATCATCGTCGCTGCTGATCGTACCCGCATTGTTCCAGGCGTCGCCGGTTGCCTTGAGGCTTTTGACCGCGAGCAATTTGCCGGTGCTGGTCTGATTGAGCTGGCCTACGTTCAACTTCAGGACATCCGCCTGGATATCCGAACTGTTGTCCCAACGCGCCGCATCGACCGTCAAGGTGCCGGAGGTGGTCAGGCTGCCGCCAACGTTGGCGAACCTGGCGAGATCCACATCCAGGATACCCGTGCCGACGTGACGGATATTGCCACTGGCGTTTTTGAAGCCGGCCATTTTCAAGGACAGGTTCTCGGTGCCCGCTTCGATAACGCCGCGTTGGTTATCCAGCAATTGGTCAACCGTCAACGTCGCAGTCCCTCGCTGCCCCACGGACCGCAGTTTGCCGTCCTGGTTATCGAGCGACAGCGCCCGGATCGACAGGCCATTTGAACCTTCCACCAGACCGCTTTGATTGCCCAGCGCGCCGGTAAGCGTGAAATCGATCGTATCCGCTGCCATTTTGCCGCTGGCGTTGTCCGCGTCTTTAGCGCGGACCGTCAGCGCCTGCTGGGCGAGTACGGAGCCACCGCGGTTCGCGAAGGTGGTGGTGGCGATTTCCGCGGTTCCGGAGAGGGCCGACACCTGCCCGCCGTTGTTGAGCAGCGCCTGTTTCGCATCGAGGCTGACGGATTGCGCCTGAAGCAACCCGGCATCGCTGTTGGTCAGCGATTGGCCATTATCCAGCACCGTGTCCAGGGTGGCTTTCAGCCAACCGCCAACACTGGCAAGCACACCACCACGGTTATCGAGGCTGCTCGCCTCGACCTCCACGTTTCCGGCCTGGGTGATGGCGCTGCCGTCTCGGTTGACGAAATCGCCGGAAATATCAACCGTCAGGTCACCCTGGCTGAGCAGGCTGCCGTTGGCGTTATCGAGATCACCACCGATGATCGTCAGCCCCTGTTCGGTGCTGATGATCGCCTTGCCGTTGTTGAGCAGTTGCTTGTAAGCGGTCAGGCTCATGGCCTTGGCCGAGGCGATGTAACCCTCGTCACTGTTGGTGATGCTGTCTGCGGTGAGGGTCAGTTTTCCCTGGCTCACCAGCTTGCCACCCTGCTGGTTGAAGCCTTTCAACGTCGCAACCGTGTCACCCTGGCTGGTGATTTGTCCCCCGCTGTTTTCAACGCTGCCGCCCTTGAGGGTCAGCGCGGCGTCGGTCGCAATCTTGCCGCTGCTGTTATCCAGGACGTCTGTTTCGAGCTCGAGAAGATCGTTGCTGCTGATGACCCCTGCGCTGTTCTTCAGCGTACCGGCCACCAAGGTTTGCTCGCCGTTGCTGGCGATGGTCCCTTTATCACGGTTATCCAGCGTCCCGCTGGCCCGCGCTTGCAATTTATCCTGGCTGACCAGCGTACCGGCGCGGTTGTCCAGGTCCTTGCTATCAAGGGTCAGTGTTTTTCCGGCAGAAAGCGTGCCGCCGCGATTGTCGAGGGTCTGCGTCGTCGTGGCTTTCAAATCGCGGCTGGCGATGACGCTCTGCCCGCGATTGTCGATATTAGCCGCGGTCAGCACCACGTCGCCCACCTGGTTGCGACTGTTGTCGACGTTGACGCCCGCCTCGATGATGCCCAGGTTGTTGAGCTGCCCATCGGTCGTCAGCGTGACATTGTCCCGCGCGGCGATCGCTTGCCGGTTGGTAAGGGTGCCTCGGGTCGTCGCCTGGACCTGATTGCCGGCATAAATCGTTTCGCGAGCATCCAGGCTCTGGGCGTTGATATCAACCACGCCCGACGCCGTGGT
>NZ_JAOSHO010000564.1 GCF_025917275.1 Pseudomonas agronomica
GCCCGCGCCTACGGCAAGCGCCTGCGGCAAATGCGCGCCGACGCCCTGGCCAAGCTGACCCAGGCACCGAACGCCGAGCTGCGAGTCGCCACGGTCCATGCCGCCTATGACTACCTGCTGCGCGAATTCGGCCTGGAAGTGACCGCCGTGGTCGAGCCGGCCCATGGCATCGAGCCGAGCCCCAGCCAGTTGAAAAAGACCATCGACCAACTGCGCGAGCTGGACGTGAAGGTGATTTTTTCGGAGATGGATTTCCCTTCAACCTACGTCGACACCATCCAGCGTGAGTCGGGCGTAAAGCTGTATCCGCTTTCACACATTTCCTACGGTGAATACAGCGCCGAGAAATACGAAAAAGAGATGACCGGCAACCTCGACACCGTGGTCCGCGCGATCCAGGAGTCCGGCGCATGACCGTACAGGAAACCCTTATCCAGCAACCGGCCGGTCCGTTGATCGAGTTCGCCGACATCAGCCTTGAGCTGGGGCGCACCACGATTCTCGACAACGTGGGCTTCCAGGTGCAACCCGGCAGCGTCCATGCCTTGGTCGGCCCCAATGGCGGCGGCAAGAGTTCGCTGATCAAGACCTTGCTCGGACAAATGCCGCACCAGGGACGCCTGAGCTTGCAATGGCCAGGTGAGCCCGGCGTCATCGGCTACGTTCCTCAGGCACTGGAATTCGATCGGGGCCTGCCCATGACGGTGGACGATTTCATGGCGGCGATGTGTCAGCGACGGCCAGCCTTTCTCGGCTTGAGCAGACATTACGCGGGGGCCATCGGCCGGGCCCTGGAGCGGGTCGGCATGCACGACAAGCGCAAGCGACGCATGGGCGCGCTGTCTGGCGGTGAGCGCCAGCGGGTATTGCTCGCCCAAGGCTTGATTCCCTCGCCACAACTGCTGGTGCTGGACGAACCGATGTCAGCCCTCGACGAGGCCGGCATCCAGGTGTTTGAACGGTTGCTGCAGGACTGGCGCCAGGCCGGGATCACCGTGCTGTGGATCGAACACGACCTGGAAGCCGTCGGACGCCTCGCCGACCGGGTCACCGGCCTGAATCGCCGGGTACTGTTCGACGGCCCGCCACGCCAGACCCTGACGCCGGAGCGACTGCTGACGCTGTTTTCCACCCATCCACGCACGAACGGGAGCGCGGCCTGATGAGTTATGAAGCCTTTCGCTTGATGGTCCAGGGCTGGGCGTCGGCCGGCTATCTGCCTGAAGCGCTGGCCTACGGTTTTGTGGTCAATGCGTTGCTGGCCGGGCTGTTGATCGGCCCGGTGCTGGGTGGCCTCGGCACGCTGGTGGTGGTCAAGCGCTTCGCGTTTTTCTCCGAAGCCGTGGGCCATGCGGCGCTGACCGGCGTGGCCATCGGTATCCTGCTCGGCGAACCCTACACCGGGCCATACGGCAGCCTGTTCGGCTACTGCCTGCTGTTCGGCATCCTGCTCAATTACCTGCGCAACCGCACCGGCCTCGCGCCGGACACCCTGATCGGCGTCTTCCTGTCGGTGTCCCTGGCCTTGGGCGCGAGCCTGCTGTTGATCCTGGCAGGCAAGATCAACGTGCACATCCTGGAGAACGTGCTGTTCGGCTCGGTGCTGACGGTGAACGGCAACGACCTGCTGGTACTCGCAGTGGTCGGCTCGTTGGTGATGGCGCTGGCGTTGCCGCTGTACAACCGCATCATGCTCGCCAGCTTCAATCCGCAACTGGCGGCGGTGCGCGGGGTGGCGGTCAAGACGCTGGACTACCTGTTCGTGGTCCTGGTGACGTTGATCACCGTGGCGGCGGTGAAAGTCATCGGCGCCATCCTGGTGGGGGCATTGCTGGTGATTCCGGCGGCGGCGGCGCGCCTGCTCAGCCAATCGTTGAAAGGCTTTTTCTGGTGCTCGGTGCTGATCGCCACTGTCAGTACCTTGTGCGGGATCCTCGCGCCGATTGTGTTCGACCTGCCGATCCCGTCCGGTGCCGCGATCATTCTGGTAGCCGGCATCGCCTTCGCCCTGAGCGCCATCGCCCGTGGCGTCGTCCCCAGCCTCAAAGGGAATCTTGGATAAATGGTTTTTTCATTGCGACAACTGACCCTGGCCGTCGCGTTGTGCGGCGTGGCCGTCACTTCATCATTCGCTGCTGAAAAGGTCCGCCTGCTGGCGTCGTTGCCGGTCACCTACGGATTGGGCGAGGCCTTGCTCAAGGGGACCGAGGTCAGCCTGGAGCGAGCGGCGCCCGCCAATCTGCCCGGCACCCGCCAGAGCGCCTACTTCAGTGGTCGTGGCGCGCCGGCCCTGGGCAAACTGGCCAGCGACGCCGACGCCGTGATCGGCCTGCGCTCGTTATGGCCGGACGACCCGCTGTATCCCATGGCTCGACGCAGCAATATCCGCATCGTCGAAGTCGACGCCGCGCGCCCGGTGGACGGTGCCCTGCCCGGCATCGCCGTGCAACCGGGCATGGCGGATGGGTTAGCGAGCCAGCCGTGGATGGCCAGCCATAACCTGGGGCGCATGGCCGACGTGATCGCCGCCGACCTGGTGCGCCTGGCCCCGGCGGACAAAGCGAAAATCGACGCCAACCTGGCGGCCATCAAGCAGCGCCTGCTCAAGCTCAGCGCCGACAGCGAAAAACGCCTCGCCGGCGCTGACAACCTGAGCGTAGTCAGCCTGAGCGAGCATTTCGGTTATTTGATCAGCGGGCTCAACCTGGACGCCATCAGCACCGATACGCGGCCCGATGCCGAATGGACAGCCGAAACCCTCAAGCAGTTGAGTGCGACGTTGAAAGACAATGACGTGGCGCTGGTGCTGCACCACCGCCAGCCCTCGGACGCGCTGGAGGCAGCGATTACCGAGGGCGGTAGTCGGCTGCTGGTATTGAGCACCGATGGCGCCGATCCGGTGGCGGAGCTGGAAAGTAACGTGGCACTGGTCGTCACCGCACTGACGGGAGGCTAACAACAGTCCCCCTGTGGGAGCGAGC
>NZ_JAOSHO010000565.1 GCF_025917275.1 Pseudomonas agronomica
CTACAGATTGCGCGAAATAACCATGCGCTGAATATCGCTGGTGCCTTCGTAGATCTGGCAGACCCGCACGTCGCGGTAGATGCGCTCCAGCGGGAAATCGTTGAGATAACCGTAGCCGCCCAGGGTTTGCAACGCCATGGAGCAGACCTTCTCGGCCATTTCCGAGGCGAACAGCTTTGCCATGGACGCTTCCACCAGCGCGGGCTGGCCGTCATCGCGCAGTGCGGCGGCATGATGAACCATCTGCCGTGCCACGGCGATCTGGGTGGCCATGTCCGCCAGGCGGAACGCCACGGCCTGGTGCTCAATGATCGGTTTGCCGAAGCTCTGGCGCTCACGGGCATAGTCGCGCGCCGCCTCGAACGCCGCGCGGGCCATGCCCACCGCCTGCGCCGCGATGCCGACCCGCCCGCCTTCGAGGTTCGCCAGGGCGATCTTGTAGCCCTCGCCCTCTTCTCCGAGACGATTGGCCACGGGCACTTTCAAATCCTCGAAGAGGATCTGGCAGGTATCGGAAGCGTGCTGGCCGAGTTTGTCTTCGACCCGCGCCACGCTGTAGCCCGGCGAATCAGTGGGCACGATGAAGGCGCTGATGCCGCGCTTACCCGCGCTCGGATCGGTGACGGCGAACACGATGACTACACCGGCGTTCTGCCCGGAAGTGATGAACTGCTTGCTGCCGTTGAGCACGTAATGGTCGCCCTCCAACCGCGCCCGGGTCTTCAGGCTGCTGGCGTCGGAGCCCGCCTGGGGCTCGGTCAGGGCGAAGGCGCCGAGCATCGCGCCACTGGCAAGGGGTGTGAGGAATTTGGCCTTCTGCTCATCAGTGCCGAATTTCAGGATCGGCACGCAGCCCACCGAGTTGTGCACACTCATGATGGTCGAGCAGGCGCCATCGCCGGCGGCGATTTCTTCCAGCGTCATCGCATAGGCCAGGTAACCGGTTTCGCAACCGCCCCACTGTTCCGGTACCAACATGCCGAAAAAGCCCAGCTCGGCCATTTCACCGATGGCTTCCTTGGGAAAACGGTGCTCGCGGTCCCACTCGGCCGAGAACGGCTTCAAACGCTCCTGGGCGAACTGCCGAGCCATGTCGCGGATTTGTGTCTGTTCTTCAGTCGGGAGCATGGTGATTCCTTAGTACAGGCATTCAACGGCCATGGCCGTGGCTTCGCCGCCGCCGATGCAGATCGCCGCGACGCCGCGCTTCAGGCCCTTCTGGCGCAGGGCCGACAGCAAGGTCACGAGGATCCGCGCGCCGGACGCGCCGATCGGGTGCCCCAGTGCGCAGGCGCCGCCGTGGACGTTGACCTTGTCATGGGGGATTTCCAGCTTGTCCATGGTCACCACACCCACCACGGCAAAGGCTTCGTTGACTTCGAACAGATCGACCTCGTCCAGGGACCAGCCAGTCTTGCCCATCAGCTTCTTGACCGCGCCAATCGGTGCGGTGGGAAACAGGCCCGGGGCGTCGGCAAAGGCCGCATGGCCGTGAATGACCGCCAGTGGTTTCAAGCCGCGCTGTTGCGCCTGGCTCTGGCGCATCAGCACCAAGGCTGCAGCGCCATCGGAAATCGAACTGGCATTGGCCGCTGTCACCGTGCCGCCGTCGCGAAAGGCTGGCTTTAGCGTGGAGATCTTGTCGATCCGCGCCTTGGGCGGCTGTTCGTCGTGGCGCACGGTGACCTGTTCCTTGCCGACCATGACCTGCAACGGGACGATTTCGGCATCGAAACTGCCGTCCTTGATCGCTTGCTGGGCGCGGGTGGTGGACGCGATGGCGAAGGCATCCTGGGCCTCACGGCTGTAGCCGTTGGCCTCGGCGCAGTCTTCGGCAAAGGTGCCCATCAGGCGGCCCTTGTCGTAGGCGTCTTCGAGGCCGTCGAGGAACATGTGGTCCAGCACCTTGCCGTGGCCCATGCGCAAGCCGGCGCGAGCTCGGTCCAGCAGGTACGGGGCGTTGGACATGCTTTCCATACCACCCGCCACCACGACGTCGGCACTGCCGGCGACAAGCATGTCATGGGCGAGGATCGCCGCTTCCATGCCCGAGCCGCACATCTTGTTCAGCGTTGTGCAGCGGGTCGACTTGTCGAGCCCGGCGCCGAGCGCTGCCTGCCGTGCCGGCGCCTGGCCTTGCCCGGCGGCGAGTACACACCCGAACAGCACTTCTTCGACCGCGTCCGGTGCGATGCCGGCGCGCTCAACGGCGGCCTTGATCGCGGCAGAACCCAGCTGCGGCGCGGTGAGGCTTTTCAGTTCGCCCTGGAAACCGCCCATCGGGGTGCGGACGGCGCTGACGATGACAATCGGATCGTTGGACATGACTAATCCTCCTATTTGGCGGCCATGCGCAAGGCGCCGTCGAGACGGATCACCTCGCCGTTGAGCATGCTGTTTTCAATGATATGCCGGACCAGCGCCGCGTACTCGGCGGGTTTGCCCAGGCGCGGCGGGAACGGCACGCCGGCAGCCAGGGAGTCGCGCACTTCAGGGGTCATGCCGGCCATCATCGGGGTTTCGAAAATACCCGGGGCAATGGTCATGACGCGAATACCGAAACGCGCCAGTTCGCGGGCGGCTGGCAGGGTCAGGCTGGCAATCGCACCCTTGGACGCGGAATAGGCTGCCTGGCCGATCTGGCCGTCGAAGGCCGCCACCGACGCGGTGTTGATGATCACGCCGCGCTCGCCATCGGCGCTGGCTTCGGTTTCGGCAATCGCCGCAGCGGCGAGGCGCAACAGGTTGAAGCTGCCGATCAGGTTGACGTTGATCACCTGGCTGAAACTGGCGAGGGCGTGCGGACCGTTCTTGCCGAGGATCTTCTCGCCGCGCACGATGCCGGCGCAATTGACCAGGCCATTGAGGCCACCAAACGCATCGACAGTGACCTTCACCGCCGCTTCGGCGGCCGCTTCGTTGCTGATGTCCGCGACCACGCTCTGGCAGCCAAGCTTGTGTGCCTGGGCGGCCACCG
>NZ_JAOSHO010000566.1 GCF_025917275.1 Pseudomonas agronomica
CGGGAGCAAGCTCCCTCGGCACAACGGCACAGCTCAAGGCTACGCTGGTTCAAGCCCGCGGCGCATACGCGAAAACATCGGCGCGCATTTGATGGGCATCCATCCCCGCCTCCACCAGCGCATCGAGCGTCGCGTAGATCATGGCCGGCGAGCCGCTGGCGTAGACGTAGACACCGGAGAGATCACTGATGTCTTCGCACACCGCCTCATGGAGCATGCCGCAGCGCCCCTCCCAACCACACAGATCGCTGACGACTTTGTGCAGATACAGGTTTGGCAGCTTCTTCCACTCGTCCCAGTGTTCGATTTCATAGAAATCTTCCGGCCGCCGCACACCCCAATACAGATGCACCGGGTGCTTGAAGCCTTGGGCGCGGCAGTGCTCGATCAGGCTGTGCATCTGCGCCATTCCGGTTCCGGCGGCAATCAAAACCAGCGGGCCATCCGGGAGTTCGGACAAATGGGTGTCGCCGAATGGCATCTCGATGCGCACATTGGGGTTGCGCTGCAATTGTTCCAAAAGCGTTTGCGCACTGTTTTCGCGCACCAGCACATGAAGCTGAAGATCGCGTCCCGAATGCGGCGCCGAGGCCAGGGAGAACGCTGACTTCTCACCGTTCTCCCGCTCGATCATCAAGTATTGCCCGGCGTGATAACGCGGAGGTTTACCTGCCGGCGCACGCAAGCGCACCCTCCAGACATCGCCCCCCACGTCGGCGCACTCGATCACCTGGCATGCGAGATTGCGCACCGGCAGCTCACCCGGCGACAGCACGCCATCCCACAGCAGCACACAGTCCTCCAGGGGTTCGGCGATGCAGGTAAAGACTTCACCGTGGTCACGCACTTCCCCGGCCTGTTCCACGCGACCCTCCACCAGCAACGCGCCACATACGTGGCAGTTGCCGTTGCGGCAGCTCTGCGGGCATTCGTAGCCCAGGCGCCGCGCGCCATCGAGTATCCGCTCGGCCGGCTCTATCTCCAGCACCGCACCGGAGGGCTGCAAGGTTACAAGCATCAATCTATTCCTAACTGATTCCAGATGGCATCGATCCGTTGGGTAACGGCTTCATCCTTGACGATAACCCGGCCCCATTCGCGGGTGGTTTCACCGGGCCATTTATGCGTGGCATCGAGGCCCATCTTCGACCCCAGGCCAGACACCGGCGAGGCGAAGTCGAGGTAGTCGATCGGCGTGTTCTCGATCATCACCGTGTCGCGCTTGGGGTCCATGCGCGTGGTGATGGCCCAGATCACGTCATTCCAGTCCCGTGCGTTGATATCGTCGTCAGTGACAATAACGAACTTGGTGTACATGAATTGTCGTAAAAACGACCAGACGCCCAACATGACCCGCTTGGCGTGCCCCGGATACGACTTCTTCATGGTCACCACGGCCATGCGGTACGAGCAACCCTCGGGCGGCAGGTAGAAATCGGTGATTTCCGGAAATTGCTTTTGCAGGATCGGCACGAACACTTCGTTCAGCGCCACGCCGAGGATCGCCGGCTCATCCGGCGGGCGACCGGTGTAGGTGCTGTGGTAGATCGGCTTGATCCGGTGGGTGATGCGCTCGACGGTGAACACCGGGAAGCTGTCCACCTCGTTGTAGTAACCGGTATGGTCGCCGTACGGTCCTTCATCGGCCATTTCACCGGGGTGGATCACGCCTTCAAGGATGATCTCGGCAGTGGCCGGCACTTGCAGGTCATTGCCACGGCATTTCACCAATTCGGTACGGTTGCCGCGCAGCAAGCCGGCAAACGCATATTCGGAAAGGCTATCAGGCACCGGCGTGACCGCGCCGAGGATCGTGGCGGGATCCGCGCCCAAGGCGACTGAGACCGGGAATGGCTGGCCAGGGTGTTTTTCACACCACTCACGGTAATCCAGCGCACCGCCCCGATGACTCAGCCAGCGCATGATGACTTTGTTGCGGCCGATCACCTGCTGGCGATAGATGCCCAGGTTCTGGCGGTCCTTGTTCGGACCTTTGGTGACCGTCAGCCCCCAAGTGATCAGCGGCCCTACGTCGCCTGGCCAGCAGGTCTGCACGGGCAGCATGGCCAGGTCGACATCGTCGCCCTCGATCACCACTTCCTGGCAGATCGCGTCCTTGACGACCTTCGGCGCCATGGAAATGATCTTGCGAAAAATCGGCAGCTTGGACCAAGCATCCTTCAGGCCCTTCGGCGGCTCGGGTTCCTTGAGGAATGCCAGCAGCTTGCCGATCTCGCGCAGCTCGCTGACGGCTTCCGCGCCCATGCCCAAGGCCACGCGCTCCGGCGTGCCAAACAGATTGCCCAGCACCGGAATGTCATAACCTGTCGGGTTTTCAAACAGCAACGCCGGGCCTTTGGCCCGAAGCGTGCGGTCGCAGATTTCCGTCATCTCCAGCACTGGAGAGACAGGAACCTGAATGCGTTTTAACTCGCCGCGCTGTTCAAGCTGCTGCACGAAATCCCGAAGGTCCTTGAATTTCATTGAGATGCCACCCCGAAAATAGGCGTACATCCTACCTGCTCTAACGCCCAAACAGCAGCCCGTGCGTGCGCGGCGGCGATCAATTGCCGGTTGACCCCAGCAACACCGGGGCAAACAGCGGGCTCAGCCGGGCACTACCGAGATCAGACAGATGGTCCTCGTCCTTGTACTGCGAGTAACCGTTGACCTCAATGCTGCAGACCTGTCCCGCGCACATCAACGGGGTCGGATCAATGACATGCACGCCTGGATCAACGCTACTCAGTGAGTCAAACAAGGCGCTGAGAAAATGTTGACGGGACAAATGCTCCTCAAGCGGACGACCCAACCCTTCAGCGGAACGCCCAGCCCGGGCCAGGCTCGTCAATCTGCTGATAGCGCCCTTGCGCTGCAGCGGCACTTCCTTGAACAACCACACCTGTACGCCCGCCGCCCTCAACATCGCGACCCGGGCCTTGAGCGCCGCAGCCATACGCGCCTCGGCTTCGGCCGT
>NZ_JAOSHO010000567.1 GCF_025917275.1 Pseudomonas agronomica
GGCATTGCTGACGCCGCTGAGCTGTGCCCTGGTCGAGACCATCGACAGCCTTCAACTCGATGCGGGCTCATTGATTGCCAAGGCTTACGGCCGACAGACCGCGTTCGAGGGCTACCATTGCCGATTCGGGGTTAATCCAGACTTTGAAAAAGAGTTGCTGAGCCAACGCCTGCACGCCGTTGCGAGGGATTCGGCCGGCGACCTGCGAGCCGTGGAACTGCACGATCACCCGTTCTTCATCGCCACGCTGTTCCAGCCTGAACGCGCTGCACTGGAAGGCCGCGTGCCGCCACTGGTCAGTGCGTTTGTCGAAGCCTGCGCGAGGAAAACGCCATGAGCGCCCCTTATTACGCCGTGATTTTCACCTCCCTGCGTACCGAGGGGGACCAAGGCTACGCCGAAGCCGCCGGGCACATGCTGGCCCTTGCCCGGGAGCAACCCGGATTCTTAGGCGTCGAATCGGCCCGTGGCGACGATGGTTTGGGGATTACCGTGTCCTACTGGAGCGACGAGGCAGCGATCCTGGCCTGGAAGCAGCATCCCGAACACGTCGCGATCCGCGAACGTGGCCGATCAACCTGGTATGCGCACTTCCAGACGAGGGTTTGCAAGGTCGAACGAGAATACGCCTTCCAACGCCAAACCTGATGCCAGGCCTACAAGTCCTTGTGGGAGCGAGCTTGCTCGCGATAGCGGTAGATCAGCCAACATCATCGGGACTGACCTACCGCTATCGCGAGCAAGCTCGCTCCCACAGGTTTTCTTTTCACTTCAGGATCAGGGGCTCAGCCTTCGACCAACTGCCGCACCGCGACGATTTCCGGCAGATCGCTGCGGGCCATGTACACACGCAACGGCTCGGTGAGGTTGATCCGGTCGTCGACGTTCTGGTCCAACAGCAACTGGATTCGCTCGCGCTTGAGCGCCATGGTGCCGTCTGCCGCCGCGGCCCAGGCAAATTCGCTGGTGGGGATGATGCCGTCATCGGCGACGTCCATGCCAAAAGCGTCTTCGCTGAAACGCACGATGTATCGGCCGGTCTTGCGGTTCAGGCCGACAAAACCTTTAAGCTGGTCGGCGGCCTGGCAGATGAGTGTCGAAGTGATGCGCATGGTAAACCTCATGGATGCGTCCCGAGGGACGTTTGATCGATGGTTTACACGCAGGGCAAGCGAATGATGATGTTCAGGTTTCCCTCTGCCGGGGAAACTGGTGCGGCCAAGGGTACTGCAAAGTGGTTCGAAAGTGCGTGGGAAAATCCGCTTTACGCAGGTCAATGTCGGTATGGCGATAGCGTCCGCAGCGTTCAGTTGTTAAAAGAGAGGTTTTTCAGAAACCGCGAAAGGATCTCGAGCATGCCTGTCACCTTTACCCGTAGCGCCCTGATGCTCAGCCTGTTGCTCGGCCTCGGCCAAGCACATGCCGTTGAAACACCAAGCCCCAAGGCCCTGGCAACCCAGCAGGGTATTCCCCATCCAGCGGTCATTGCCCATCGCGGCGCCTCGTTCGACGCACCAGAATCCACCGCCGCCGCCTACAAGCTGGCGCGGGACCTGGGAGCGGATTACCTGGAACTCGACCTGCAACGCAGCAAGGACGGCGTCCTGTTCGTCTTGCATGACGACAGCCTGCTGCGCACGACAGATGTCGCGACCAAGTTTCCCGAGCGCAAGGACAGCAGCGCCAACGCTTTCACCATGGCCGAACTCAAGACGCTGGACGCCGGCAGTTGGTTCAACGCGGCCTACCCGGACCGCGCACGTCCTTCCTTCGCGGGCCTGAAGATCCTGACGCTGGACGAAGTGATCAACATCGCCGAGGGCAACCCCCAGCAGAAACCAGGGCTGTACATCGAGACCAAGGAGCCCAAGCTGTTCCCCGGCATCGAGCGCGACCTCAAGGATAAACTGCAAGACCGGGGCTGGCTGAGCCCGTCCGGGTCCAAGCTGGCCAAACGCGCCACCGGCGTGGGCCAGGGCAAAGGCAAAGTGGTCTTGCAAACGTTCGAGAAGAGCAGCCTGGAACTGCTTCATCAGGAAATGCCCAAGGTGCCTAAAATCCTGCTGCTGTGGGTGGGTGAAGGCAACATCGAGCCTAAATCAAAAGTGACGTTCGCCGAGTCCGGCGAAACCGACAAGGCGGCCTACTACGCCAGACAAGAGCCCAAGGACAAGGCCGAGTTCGAACAATGGGTCCAGTACGCCAAGGCCCACGGCGCCATCGGCACCGGACCTTCAGCGGCATTGACCCATGGCGGCAGCCAGAGCTATTCGGACCTGGTGAAACCGTGGATGAACCAATACACCCACGACCAGGGTTTGCTGGTACATGTCTACACCGTGGATGAGCCGGTGGACTTCAGGAAAGTGATGGATGCCGGCGTAGATGGCATTTTCACCAACCGGTCCAGTGAATTACTCAAGTATTTCAAGCGCCCTGAAACCGGCAGTGTGGCGCAACTATTGGAGAAGAACGGTTATTGAGGAATCAGGGCGGGACTGGTGCAGTCGCAGCAAGTTTTCCGAATTAAGGGTGAATTAAGTTGCCAGAGATAGTCTGAACCCACTTAAACGAATCACCTTTAACGACACCAAGGAAAGACAACATGAAAACTTTGACTGCCCTGTTTACCGCTGCCGCCCTGACCCTTACTGCTGGCCTGGCCCAGGCTGATGTACGAATCGATCAGATTCCTGAGTTGGTCAAGAGCGGCAAGATCAAATCCCTTGAGTCGATGAATGCTGAAGCCCTGAAGTTGCACCCGGGCGCCACCATCACCGACACCGACCTGGATAACCACTTCAACGGTTATGAATATGAAGTGGAACTCAAGACCGCCGACGGCAAGGAATTCGACGTTGATTTCGATGCAACCACCGGCAAAGTTCTGTCGAACAAGCAAGACACCTGATCCAAAAATCAAAGAAGCCGCGCAACTTTCAAGCTGCGCGGCTTTTT
>NZ_JAOSHO010000568.1 GCF_025917275.1 Pseudomonas agronomica
AGGGGCCAGCCCATTCAGCATATTTCTCTGACTGCCACACCGCAAAATTCCCATCTGCCTTGATCCCTCCCCCGCCCCAGGCCTACTCTAGAGCCACCGCGTCAATGCGCCGCACCTCGCTGCATCGCCACTCCAGACAAGGAGGTTTCATGTTCGACTTCCATCCCCAGCTCAAGCAGCGGTTTGCTGCCTTGCGCACGGGCGCTGAATTCTTTTCCCTGCGCTATGTCCGTGAGTCCGGCCAGCATCTGTCGGTGCGCAAGAACGTCGCCGAACCACCGAGCCTGAACCGCGACGAAGGGGCGATGCTCACCGTGCGGGTCAACGGCGTCGAGGCCTACGCGGCCACCAATGATCTGTCCCAGGCCGGCCTGCAAGCAGCATTGGAGCGCGCCGAGCAACACGCTCGCCGGCTCAAGCCCCATGCGCTGCTCGACTTGCGCGAGCAAGCGGTGTCCAGCGACCGTGCCGACTACTTCTCGCCGCATTTCGACCAGGCTTTCCCTCCGCTGAGCGATTGCTACCAACTGCTCGGCGACGAATCGGCTTCGGTGCCCACCGACGAACGCCTGGTGAACTGGCAGGCCAGCATCGGCCTGACCCAGGTCGAGCAGATCTACCTCAACAGTGCCGGCGCTGAGTTGCGCCAGGCCCAACGCTTCATCTACCCGGCCCTGGATGTCACCGCGTTCGACGGCCACGACAGCCAGACCCGCACCCTGGGCCGGGAAAATTTCGGCCAGCAAGGTGGTTTCGATGTGATCAGCCGTTGCGGCCTGATCGGCGCCGGCCCGAGAATCGCCGACCAGGCCCTGCAATTGCTCATGGCGCCGAACACGCCCCAGGGCCCGCGCGACCTATTGCTGATGCCCGACCAGATGATGCTGCAGATCCACGAGTCCATCGGCCATCCGCTGGAACTGGACCGCATCCTCGGGGATGAGCGCAATTACGCCGGAACCAGCTTCGTCAAGACCAGCGATTTCGGCCACTTGCAATATGGCTCCAGCCTGTTGAACGTGACCTTCGACCCGGACATTCCCGAAGAACTGGCGAGCTACAGCCATGACGACGACGGCAGCGCCGCGAGCAAGCAGTTCCTGATTCGTGAAGGGCTGCTGTTGCGCCCATTGGGCGGGGCGCTGTCGCAGTTCCGCGCAGGCCTCGACGGTGTCGCCAACAGCCGCGCCTGCGGTTGGAACCGCCCCCCTATCGACCGCATGGCGAACCTGAACATCGAACCCGGCGACCAATCCCTGGAGCAACTGATCCAGGGCATTGAGCACGGCGTGTTGATGCGCACCAACCGGTCCTGGTCCATCGACGATGCCCGGAACAAATTCCAGTTCGGTTGCGAATGGGGCCAGTTGATCGAAAACGGTGAGCTCAAGGGCGTGGTGAAGAACCCCAACTACCGGGGCATCTCCGCGCAGTTCTGGAAAAGCCTGAGGGCGGTCGGCGACGCCAGCACCTCCCAGGTCCTCGGCACGCCGAACTGCGGCAAGGGCGAACCGAACCAGGTCATCCGTGTCGGCCATGCGTCGCCGGCCTGTGTGTTCAGCCATGTCGATGTGTTTGGGGGAGACGCCTGATGAGCACTGTCAATAATGAAGCGGGGCCGTTCAAGGCGTTGGTCGATTGGCTGCGCGATGCCCTGCGCGAACCTGAACAATTCACCCTCGGCTACGCCGCCGAGTCGTCGGCCTTCGTGCGTTTCAACCACGGCAAGGTCCGCCAGGCCGGCCAGGTGCAGCAAGCCAATGTCAGTTTCAAATTGATCAACGATGGCCGCCACGCCGATCTGCAGATCACCCTGTCCGGCGACACCGAGACCGACCAGCAACGCCTGGCCGAAGGGCTGCAGCAATTGCGCGAAACCTTGCCGTTGCTGCCCGCCGATCCCTACCTGCTGCTCAACCACAATCACTGGCACAGCGATAACGTGCAAGCCCATCCATTGCCCGAAACGGAGCAGGCCGTCGCTGAAATCACCCGTGCAGCCGAAGGCCTGGATCTGGTCGGGTTCTACGCTGCGGGGCCGATCAGCCGTGGTTTCGCCAGTTCTTCAGGCGCATTTGGCTGGCACCAGGCCAACAGTTTCAATTTCGACTTCAGCCTGTTCCATGAGAACGGCCAAGCGGTGAAAGCCAGCTACGCCGGGCATGAATGGAGCAGCGAGGGATTCGCCCGGCGCTTCGAACAGGCTCGCGAGCAACTGGAGTTTCTCGGCCGTCCGCTGCGCACGCTGCCGCCCGGCGAATATCGTGCTTATCTGGCGCCGGCCGCCCTGGAAGAGATCATGGGCATGCTCAGTTGGGGCGGTTTTTCCGCCCGGGCGATTGCCAGCAAGCAGAGCCCGCTGCAGAAGTTCTACGCCCACGAAGCCAGCTTGAGCCCCAACGTGTGGCTGACCGAACAGGTCAGCGGCTCCTTGAGCCCGGCGTTTTCCGACGAAGGTTATCCCCGCGACGACCTGACACTGATCGCCAAGGGCACGGCTAACGCACGGCTGGTCAACTCCCGCAGCGCCGCCGAATACGGCCTCGGCGCCAATGGTGCCAGCAGCTACGAATACCCCACGGCGCTGGACATGCAGGGCGGGCAATTGGAGCAGAAATACATACTCGAACAACTCGGCACTGGTTTGTACATCAGCAATCTCTGGTACCTGAACTACTCGGACCAACCGGCGGCGCGCCTGACCGGCATGACCCGCTTCGCCACGTTCTGGGTCGAGAATGGCCAAATCCAGGCACCGGTCAGCACGATGCGTTTCGATGACAGTGTCTACAGCCTGCTGGGCTCGCAGCTCGAAGCGCTGACCCGGGAGCGGGAACTTCTGCTCTCGGCCAGCACCTACAGCCAACGGGCCACGGCCTCGATGTTGTTGCCGGGGGCGTTGGTGAAGCGACTGACCTTAACCCTGTAGCGCCGAGTCCCCGTGGCGA
>NZ_JAOSHO010000569.1 GCF_025917275.1 Pseudomonas agronomica
ATCGCGAGCAAGCTCGCTCCCACAGGGGTTGCGGTGATTGATGGATCAATCAGACCAGGATCGAAGTCCCGGTCATTTCCGCCGGCTTTTCCATGCCCAGCAGCATCAGCATGGTCGGTGCAACGTCAGCCAGCACGCCGCCTTCACGGACCTTGAGGTCGCGCTTGCCGACATAGATGAACGGCACCGGCTCGGTGGTGTGGGCGGTGTGGGCCTGGCCGGTGGATTCGTCGGACATCTGCTCGACGTTGCCATGGTCCGCCGTGATCAGGGCTTCGCCACCGACTTTCTCCAGGGCGTCGACGATGCGACCCACGCAAGTGTCCAGGCATTCCACCGCCTTGACCGCCGCGTCGAACACGCCGCTGTGGCCGACCATGTCGCCGTTGGCGTAGTTCACCACGATCACGTCGTAGCGCTGGTGCTCGATGGCATCGACGATGCGATCGGTCACTTCCGGCGCGCTCATTTCCGGCTGCAGGTCGTAGGTGGCGACTTTCGGCGACGGGATCAGGATCCGCTCTTCGCCCGGGAAGGGCTCTTCACGGCCGCCGGAGAAGAAGAAGGTCACGTGGGCGTATTTTTCGGTTTCAGCGATGCGCAGCTGGGTCTTGCCGTTTTTCGCCAGGTAATCGCCCAGCACGTTCTCCAGGCTGCCGGCGGCGAAGGCCGATGGCGCGGGAATGCTGGCGGCGTATTGGGTCAGCATCACGAAACCGGCCAGTTTCGGCTGGCGGGCGCGCTCGAACTCCTTGAAATCGTCTTCGACGAATACGCGGGTCAGTTCGCGGGCCCGGTCGGCACGAAAATTCATGAACACCATGGCGTCGCCGTCCTCGACCTTTACCGGCGCGCCGATGGTGGTGGCCTTGACGAATTCGTCGCTTTCGCCGCGTTCATAGGCGGCTTGCAGGCCTTCTTGAGCGGTGGCGGCGTGGAATTGGGCATTGCCGTCGACGATCAGGTTGTAGGCCTGGGCGACGCGGTCCCAGCGATTGTCACGGTCCATGGCGAAGTAGCGGCCGATCAGGCTGGCGATCCGGCCCTTGCCCAGCGCCTTGAAGGTGTCGTCCAGCAACGTGATCGACGACTCGGCGCTCTTCGGCGGCGTGTCGCGACCGTCGAGGAAGGCGTGCAGGTAGATGTTTTGGGCGCCGCGCTTGGCGGCCAGTTCGGCCATGGCGACCAGGTGATCCTGGTGGCTGTGCACACCGCCATCGGACAGCAGGCCCATGAAATGCACGGCCTTGCCGGCGGCCACGGCTTTATCCACCGCGGCGCAGATGGTCGGGTTCTCGAAGAATTCGCCATCGCGGATCGACTTGGTCACCCGGGTGAAATCCTGATACACCACGCGGCCCGCGCCGAGGTTCATGTGGCCGACTTCGGAGTTGCCCATCTGCCCGTCGGGCAGGCCTACATCCATGCCACTGCCGGAGATCAAGCCATTCGGCACGGTGGCCCACAGGCGATCCAGTACAGGCTTGCTGGCCGCGTATACGGCGTTGGATTCGTGGCTGTCACTGTGACCGAAGCCGTCCAGAATCATCAGGACCAAAGGTTTAGGCGTGGTAGTCATGGAATCCACTCGTGGCTGGTTGAAAGAAGACGATGGAAAAGGGACGGGCAGTTTAAAGGTAAGTTCCGATGCCGTCACCGCCGGGCGGGGTTTGGCCGGCCTTGTGTGCTGTGTATACTGGCCGACATTTTAACGCCCTGGAACCTCCTTCGATGGTTGCTCACCTGATTGAATTTGCCACTAACCACTACATTCTCGTCGGTATCTTCGTCGTACTGTTGGCGTTGCTGTTGGCCCATACGATGCAGGGCGGCGGACGCAGCCTGAGCACTGGCGAGCTGACGGCGCTGGTCAACAAGGATGCCGGCGTGGTGATCGACATCCGCCCGAGCAAGGAATACGCCGCCGGTCATATTGTCGGCGCGCTGAACATCCCGCAGGACAAACTGATCGCACGCGTTGGCGAACTGGAAAAGCACAAGGCCAAGACGCTGATCCTGGTGGACGCCCAAGGCCAGCAGGCCGGTACCCTTGCCCGCGAACTGATGAAGTCCGGCTTCACCGCCGCCAAACTGTCCGGTGGCGTTGCGAGCTGGAAAGCCGACAATCTGCCCCTGGTGAAGTGAAATGCCCCACGTAGTAGTCTACTCCAGCGATTACTGCCCCTATTGCTCCCGAGCCAAGCACTTGCTCCAGAGCAAAGGCGTGGCTTTCGAAGAGATCAAGGTCGACGGCAAGCCGCAACTGCGCGCCGAAATGACCCAGAAGGCCCGGCGTACCTCCGTGCCGCAGATCTGGATCGGCGACACCCACGTGGGCGGTTGCGATGATCTGTACGCCCTGGAGCGCGCCGGCAAGCTCGACGCGTTGCTCAAGGCTTGAATTCCTATCAACAGAACTGAAGTAAGAAGGATCTGCGATGACTGACCAACAGAACACTGCTGCCACTGAAGAAGAAGCCGCACCGCAATTCTCCTTGCAGCGCATTTATGTCCGCGACCTGTCCTTCGAAGCCCCGAAAAGCCCGGCGATCTTTCGCCAGCAGTGGGAGCCGAGCGTAGGCCTGGACCTGAATACCCGTCAGAAAGCCCTGGAAGACGATTTCCACGAAGTGGTGCTGACCCTGTCGGTTACCGTGAAAAACGGTGACGAAGTGGCGTTCATCGCCGAAGTGCAACAGGCCGGGATCTTCCTGATCAAGAACCTGGACGCCGCTTCGATGAGCCACACCCTGGGCGCGTTCTGCCCGAACATCCTGTTCCCGTACGCTCGCGAAACCCTGGACAGCCTGGTGACCCGCGGTTCGTTCCCGGCCCTGATGCTGGCCCCGGTGAACTTCGATGCCTTGTACGCGCAAGAGCTGCAGCGCATGCAAGAGGAAGGCGGCGCGACCGTTCAGTAAACGGCGCTGTCAGCCCTGTACGAGCCT
>NZ_JAOSHO010000057.1 GCF_025917275.1 Pseudomonas agronomica
TTCGCTAAATCCCCTCGCCACAGTGAATCTGGCTACCTGGCTCAACGGTGCAGTACGTACTGCCCTTCGAATTGCACGGCCACCTCGACGCTGTCCACGTTCATCACTTGCGTCTGCAAGGCCAGTCGTGCCCGTCCGTAGCGCCGATACGTGGCCAGGAAGCGCCTCCAGGTTTTTTCATCAGGCGCATCACAGGAGACGGTTGCATCCCGCGTCACCGGCAGCGGATAGCTGATCTGCCCCTCCTGGATCACGATGTGTCCGTCCTCGATCCCTTCCTCCCGCAAGGCCAGGTGCAGCCAGCCCCAGCCGCCCAGTACCGCGCCGCAATACAGGCTGCCGCCGAACATGGTGCTCTTGTGGTTGACGTTGGCTTCAAGGGGCAGGAACAGGCGCAGTTGTCGGTCCTGCCAGTCGAGCACCTTCAGGCCCATGTCACGGGTCAGCGGGATGTCCCGGTGCAGGATCGATTCCAGGTAGGTGCTGTCGCGGTTCATGCTGGGCCTCTTGCTTGAAAGGGAAGATGGGCAGGCATTCAATCAGACTCATCGGCCGGGCCATGGCTGCTGTCGAAGGCCAGCCCATGCTTGCGCAACTTGTCGTGCAGGGTCTTGCGCGGGATGCCCAACGCTTCGGCGAGGCTGCGTACCGAACTGTGTGGGCGGGCCAGCTCGGCGGCGATCAGGGTTTTTTCGAAGTTCTCCACCTGCTCGCTCAAACCGCCACTGACCACTTCCATCGGCATGCCTGGATGGCTTTCTGGCGCGCTGTTATCCAGGGCCAATTCCAGGCCCAGGGCGAAACGCTCGGCGGCGTTCTGCAATTCGCGCACATTGCCCGGCCAGCCATGGCGCAGCAACAGCGCCCGGTGGGCCGGTTGCAGCTCGTGGGGTGGCAAGCCGTGACGGGCGCTGGCCTCGTCGGCAAAAAATTGGAACAGCAACAACACGTCCTCACCCCGCTCGCGCAACGGCGGTATGCGCAGCGGTGCGACGTTCAGGCGGTAATACAAGTCGGCGCGGAACCGGCCCTGATCGGCCGCCTGGCGCAGGTCTTCCTTGGTCGCGGCAATGATGCGGATATCCAGCGGGATCTGCTGATTGCCACCCAGCCGTTCCACCACGCGTTCTTGCAGCAGGCGAAGCAACTTGACTTGTACGTCCAGGCTCATGCTTTCGATTTCATCGAGGAACAACGTGCCACCGTTGGCGAACTCGAACTTGCCAATACGGCGTTTCTGCGCGCCCGTGAAGGCGCCGGGTTCGTGGCCGAACAACTCGCTTTCCACCACCGATTCAGCCAAGGCGCCGGCATTGATGGCCACGAATGGCCCGTTGCGCCGGCTCGAGAGGTCGTGCAGGGCGCGGGCGACCACTTCCTTGCCGGCGCCGGTTTCACCGAGGATCAGCACATCGGCGCGGGTCGCCGCCAGGGCGCCGATCTGTTCGCGCAGGCGCAACATGGGCGCCGATTGACCCACCAGCCGCGCGCTGAGTTCGTGGCGGTCGCTCAGGGCCAGGCGCAGGCTGCGGTTGTCCAGGACCAGGCGACGCAAGGCCAGGGCTCGGCGAACGCTGTCGAGCAGATGATCGCTGGCGAACGGTTTTTCCAGGAAGTCGTACGCCCCAGCACGCATGGCCTGCACGGCGAGCGGCACGTCGCCGTGACCGGTGATCAGCAGCACCGGCAGCTCTGGGTCCTGGGCGTGCAGTTGGCTCAATAGCTCAAGTCCGTCCATGCCCGGCATGCGAATGTCGCTGACCACCACGCCCGGCCAGTCGCGGGGCAATTGCCCGGCCAGGCCATTGGCCTCGCCCAGGGGCAGGATTTTCAGCCCAGCCAGGTCGAGGGTCTGGCTCAAGGCCTGACGCAGATGGGGATCGTCGTCGATCAGCACCACCTCAATCTGGTTGTCGATGGTCATACACTACGGTCCTCGGAGGGTTGCAGGCTTACCCCGGGCGCGCCCGCGCGCAGCTTCAGGGTGATCAGGGCGCCGCCTTCCTTGTGGTTGGCGAACAACAGCTCGCCGCCAAAGGCGCGCATCAGGGTGTCGCAGATCGCCAACCCCAGGCCAAGTCCCTGGGTACGGGTCTTGGTGGTGTAGAACGGCTCGCCGGCGCGGCCAAGGGCTTCCATGCAAAACCCCGGGCCGTTATCGCGGATGTACAGGTTGACGCCGGTTTCGGTCGCCTGGGCACTGAGCCAGAGTTTACGGGGAGGGCCTTTTTCAGTCAGCGCATCCAGGGCGTTCGCCAAGAGATTGCCCAGCACCTGGCGCAAGCGCGTTTCGCCGGCCTCGACCCACAGTGTGGCGGCCGGCAGGTCGCGTATCAGTTCCACTTCCATGCTGCGCCGCCGTTTGGCGAGTAGTGCCAGGGCATCGTCCAGTGCCGGTTGCAGGCCGACACTTTCTGGCGCGTGGCGGTCGCGACGGGCGAAGGCACGCAAGTGGGCAATGATCGACGCCATGCGCCCGGTCAGCTCGTTGATCAGCCTGAGGTTGCCCCGGGCGTCCTCGGTGCGCTGGTGATCGAGCAATATTTCGGCGTTTTCGGCATAGCTTCGAATCGCCGCCAGCGGCTGGTTGAGTTCATGGCTGATGCTGGCTGACATGGTGCCAAGTGCCGACAGTTTGCCGGCCTGGACCAGGTCATCCTGGGCCCGGACCAGTTCCTGCTGGGCGTGCTCGCGTTCCAGAACCTCCTGCTTGAGGCGCCGGTTGAGGCCTTCCAGGTCGCTGGTGCGTTCTGCGACGCGGCCTTCCAGTTCGTGGCGGGCCTTGGCCTCGAAGGCGATGCGGTCCAGGTAATGGCGCCTGCGCTGCATCATCAGGCCGAGCAACAGCATCAAGACCAGAAGCGCTGCGCCGCCGATGATCACCACTGTGCGCACCGGACGATCGATCAGGGTGCGCGGGGCGAGGATGCTGACGCTCCAGCCTGTTTCTTCAATGGTCTGTGTCTGGGGCAGCCAGGCGCTGGCATCGAGGTTCAGCGGCTTGGGGTCGCGCGTCGGGTAGGGTTGTATCGCGCTGATCGCCTTGCTTTCCGCATCGCTCAAGGGGCGGGTCGAGCGGAAACGCCATTCCTGGCGCGAGGTTAGGATGACCACGCCATTGGGATCGGTCACCAGGAGTTGTTCCGGGGTCTTGCCCCAGAGGCTTTCGGTGTGATCCAGGTCAACCTTGACCACCAGCACGCCGATGACTTTCTCACGGTCGCGCACGGCGGCGGCAAAGAAATAACCGCGCTTGCCCGACGTGGTGCCCAGGCCGAAGAATCGTCCCAGGTGCCCGGCCATGGCTTCGATGTAGTAGGGGCGAAAAGCGAAATTGCGGCCGACGAAGCTGTCATGTTTGTCCCAGTTCGACGCCGCCAGGGTCTTGCCCGTGGTGTCCATCAAATACATGACTTCAGCGCCGGTCTGGGCGCTGATGTTTTTCAGCAACCGGTTGGCATTGCCCTGGGTGACGCCATCGTCCGGTGCCGACAGGGCCGCGCGCAGGGCCGGCAGTTCGCCGAGAATCTGCGGCAGCACTTCATAGCGATGCAGGGTGCCCAGCAGGTTGGCGACGTAGAGATCGAGCGTCTGGCGGTTCTGTCCGGCCAGCTCGCTGCGGTAATACCGCTCTGCCAAGTGCTCCAGCGGCCACAGCAAAGGTGCCAGGCACACTGCGAGCAGGGCCAGGCTGCGCCAGCGGGGTCTACGGGGGAGCGTGGAATTCATGAGCAGGATGCGCCTGTGGTTACAGACGCATTATGCCTAGGCTTGTCCGGCAAGGCACTGTTGCAACGCGCTTCGCCAGTCTGGCTGGCTCACGCTCCATTCCTGGAACAGGCGTGTGCAATCGAGCCGCGAATTCAGCGGGCGCTGTGCCGGTGTCGGGTACTCGCTGGAGGGGATTGGCTCAAGCACGGCGCAAGGTTTGTGCTGCTCCAACAGGTTTTCACCGATGGCCTGGGCGAAGCCGAACCATGACGTCTGCCCCTGGGCCGTCAGATGATAAGTGCCCCAGGCTCCGCACTGTCCGGCCTGCCAGCGCTCGATCAACTTTGCGGTGCTGTCGGCAATGGTGCCGGCCCAGGTCGGTGCGCCGATCTGATCGGCCACCACCCGCAGGTGGGGTTTTTCCTGGAGCAGGCGCTGCATGGTCAGCAGGAAGTTACGCCCCGCGTTGGAATACACCCAACTGGTGCGCAGGATCAGATGCTGCCCGCCCGCCTCGCGGATGGCCTCTTCGCCCGCCAGTTTGCTGCGACCGTACACGCTCAGGGGGTTGGGCGCATCGTCTTCGGTGTAGGGCTCGGGCTTGCGACCGTCAAAGACGTAATCGGTGGAGTAATGAAGCAATGGAATGCCCAGCTCAAGCGCCGCCCGCGCGAGCACGCCCGGCGCCGTGGCGTTGATCGCAAACGCCCGCTGCGCTTCGCTTTCGGCCTGGTCGACTGCGGTGTAGGCGGCGGCATTGATGATCAGGTCGGGTCGCAACGCATCGATAGGCGCGCGGATGTGATCCGTACGCGCCATGTCGAGCTGGTCGCTGCCCAGCACGATCAGTTCGCCCATGGCGGCAAGGCGTGTCTGCAATGCCCGGGATACCTGGCCGTTCTGGCCGATGATCAGGATGCGCAAGGAGGTATTCATGGGAACAGGTCGGCCTCGCGAAGGGCACTGCCGGCCTGATCCTTGGCAGACAGGATCGGCGCACCCTCCAATTCCCAGTCGATCGCCAGTTCCGGATCGTCCCAGCGAATGCAACGTTCGGCTGATGGGGCGTAGTAGTCAGTGGTCTTGTAGAGAAAATCGGCTGACTCGCTCAGCACCACGAAACCGTGGGCGAATCCTGGTGGAATCCACAGCTGCCGATGGTTCTGTCCCGACAGGCGTACGCTTGTCCACTGGCCGAAAGTCGGGGAGCTACGGCGGATATCCACCGCAACGTCCAGGACCTCACCTGCGGTGACGCGCACCAGTTTCCCCTGGGATTGTTCGATCTGGTAATGCAGGCCGCGCAGCACGCCCTTGGCCGAGCGCGAATGATTGTCCTGGACGAACTGCACCACGCGGCCAGTGGCTTCGGCGAACGCCTGGGCGTTGAAGCTTTCATAGAAAAAGCCGCGTTCGTCGCCGAAGACCTTCGGCTCGATGATCAGGACGTCCGGCAGGCGGGTGGCGATGACGTTCAACGTGTCTCTCCGGCGATCTTGAACAGGTACTGGCCGTAACCGGTCTTGCCGAAATACTGGGCGCGCGCAAGAACGTGTTCTCGACTGACCCACCCCTGTTGATAGGCGATTTCTTCCAGGCACGCGACCTTCAGGCCCTGTCGATGCTCAATGGTCTGCACGTACTGCGAGGCCTCCAGCAGGCTGTCATGGGTGCCGGTATCCAGCCACGCAAAACCACGGCCAAAACGCTCGACGTGCAAATCTCCGCGTTGAAGATAAGCGTTGTTGACGTCGGTAATCTCCAGCTCGCCTCGTTTGGACGGCTTGATGGTCTTGGCGATCTGTATGACATCGTTGTCGTAGAAATACAGGCCAGTTACCGCGTAGCTGGACTTGGGCTGCGCGGGTTTTTCTTCGATGGAAACGGCGCGTCCTTCCGGGTCGAAGTCGATCACGCCGAAACGCTCGGGGTCCTTGACCCAATAACCGAACACCGTCGCACCGCGCTCGCGATTGACGGCGGTCTGCAACTGCTCGCCGAAATGTTGGCCATGAAAGATGTTGTCGCCGAGAATCAAGCACACCGGGTCGCTGCCAATGAATTGCTCACCAATCAGGAATGCCTGGGCCAGTCCGTCGGGGGTTGGCTGTTCGGCGTAGCTGAAATGCACGCCGAACTGAGATCCGTCGCCCAGCAGGTTGCGATATTGCGGCAGGTCCAGCGGGGTAGAGATGATCAGGATTTCCTTGATGCCGGCGAGCATCAGCACCGAGATCGGATAATAGATCATCGGTTTGTCGTAGATCGGTAGCAGTTGTTTCGAAACCCCGAGGGTAATCGGGTGCAGCCGCGTACCGGAACCGCCGGCCAGAACAATGCCTTTCATCATGCAATCGTATCCTTGTTGTCGAGCGAGCCCAGGCGCTCGCCCTGATAACTGCCATCCTGGACGCGCCGGCACCACAGCAGGTTTTCGAGGTACCACTGCACGGTCTTGCGCAGTCCGGTCTCGAAGGTTTCCGAAGGTGTCCAGCCCAGCTCCCGTTCGATCTTGCCGGCATCGATGGCGTAGCGCAGGTCGTGGCCGGGACGATCCTTGACGAAGGTGATCAGGTCCGCATAGTGCTCGACGCCTGCGGGCTTGTGCGGCGCCAGCTCTTCAAGCAGCGCGCAGATGTTGCGCACCACGTCGATGTTCTTTTGTTCGTTGTGGCCGCCGATGTTGTAGGTCTCACCGACCACCCCTTCGGTGACGACTTTGAGCAGTGCTCGGGCATGGTCTTCGACGAATAGCCAGTCGCGCACTTGCAGGCCGTCGCCATACACCGGCAGCGGTTTACCGGCCAGGGCGTTGAGGATCACCAGCGGAATCAGTTTTTCGGGGAAGTGAAAGGGCCCGTAGTTGTTCGAGCAGTTGGTCAGCAGCACGGGCAAGCCATACGTACGCTGCCAGGCCCGGACCAGATGGTCGGACGCTGCCTTGCTGGCCGAATAAGGCGAGCTTGGGGCGTAGGCAGTGGTTTCGGTGAACAGGTCATCCACGCCATGCAGGTCGCCATACACTTCGTCGGTGGAAATGTGATGGAAGCGAAACGCCCGTTTTTGCGGTTCGGCCAGGGTTTGCCAATAGGCGCGGGTGGCTTCCAGCAGGCTGTAGGTACCGACGATATTGGTCTGGATGAAATCCGCCGGACCGTCGATGGAGCGGTCCACATGGGATTCTGCGGCCAGGTGCATGATGGCGTCGGGCTTGAATCGCGCCAGTACCACGCTGATCGTCGGTTGGTCAATGATGTCGGCCTGCACGAACTCGTAGCGGCTATCGTGATCGATGCTGCTCAGCGACTCCAGGTTGCCGGCATAGGTCAGTTTGTCGAGGTTCAGGACCTGATGGTCAGTATGGCCAATCAAATGTCGTATTAAAGCCGAGCCGATGAAGCCGGCGCCGCCGGTAATCAGAATGCGCATCCGGTTAAGCCTTTTTTCGATAAGACGATACAGCGATGGAGCATAGCTTGTCGGCATGACGAAGAGGGTGCAAGCGAATATCCGCAAGGAGCGCGTCATGGCAGGCAGGCTATCGACGGAGCAAAAAGAAGGGGTTGCTAATTCCCCCGACTCAATGGCGTGATAGGCATCCAAACAAAACCACTCAGGGGTCGTTGTATGCCGCTCGCTACGTTGGTTCACCGTGCCAGTTTGCCAAGCCCACAGATCAGCGCCGAACAGGCGTTGGTGCTGTTGCGCTTGAATTACGGACTCAGCGGCGACCTGCGACCCCTCGGCAGCCACCAGGACCTCAACTACCGCGTCGATAGCGAGCGCGGCCGGTTCGTGCTGAAGATTTGCCATGGCGACTACGCCATCCTGGAACTCCAGGCCCAGCATGCTGCGCTCAAGCAACTGGCCGGGCACGGTGGGGTGAAAGTGCCCCGTGTCATGGTGGCCAACAACGGCCAGGATCTGCTGACGCTCGAAGTTGCCGGACAAACGGTCCATGTACGGCTATTGGAATACATCGACGGCCAATCCCTCACTCAACTCAAGCACCTGACCCCCGACCTCGTAACAGGGCTGGGACGGCTGTGCGCGGAGATGAACCTGGCCCTTGCCACCTTCGACCATCCGGGCCTGGAGCGCACCCTGCAATGGGATGCACGCCATGCCCCGGCCTTGGTCGACCACTTGCTGCCCGTCATCCAGGATGATCATCGGCGCCAGTTGATCGCCGACGTCGCGCAACAGGCCGAACGACGCTTGCAGCCACTCAAGGCGAGCCTGCCGGTACAGGCGATCCACATGGACATCACGGACGACAACGTTGTCTGGCAGCGCGACGCCCAGCGCCAGTGGCAGATGCAGGGCGTGATTGATTTTGGCGATTTGATCCGCACCTGGCGCATCACTGACCTGTCGGTGACCTGTGCGGCCCTGCTGCACCACGCCGATGGCGATCCGTTTTTCATCCTGCCTGCGATCCAGGCTTATCACTCGACCAATCCGTTGCAGCGCCAAGAGCTCCTGGCACTCTGGCCGTTGATCGTGGCCCGCGCCGCTGTGTTGGTACTCAGCGGTGAACAACAAGTCGCGATCGACCCGGACAATCGATACGCCCGTGACAATCTTGAACATGAATGGGAAATCTTCAACGTTGCCCGTTCCGTGCCGCTTGAGTTGATGGAGACGGCAATTCTCATCGCCGCCGGCCATAGCCTGCCGCCCGTTGCCAACGAGGGCTTCGCGCCGCTGTTGCCGACGCTGGTGGGGCGCGACTTTGCCTTGATTGACCTCGGCGTGCTCAGTCCGCATTTCGAAGCCGGGAATTGGGAGCAGGCGGGGATCGACCAGCGCCTGCTGAGCGAAGCCGCCGCCGTGCACGGTCTGGCGGCCAGCCGTTACGGCCAGTACCGCTTGTCCCGCACCCGACCGGACAGCGCCATCGAGCCCGATACTTATCCGCTGCATGTCGAATTGCATGTACCGCAAGGTACGCCGTTGGCGGCGCCATTCACCGGCGTGGTGCACGAGGGCGCCGATGGCTTGCTGCGGCTCGATGGCCCGCAGTTGAGCGTGCGCCTGTGGGGCGTGGCATCGTCGCTGCCGTCCGGGGCCGCGCTGGTCAAGGGGCAGGTGATCGGCGAAGTGACAGGACCGTTGCGGGTCCAACTGTGCCAAGGCGCGCATTTGAATCCTCCGCTGTTCTGCTCGCCGTCGCGGGCGCAAGCATGGCAAGCGCTTTGCCCGTCGCCAGCGGCGCTGCTGGGGCTGGCTTGCGATGCCGAGCCGGAAATCGATCCCGAGGCACTGCTGGCTCGTCGCGATGCCAGTTTTGCCCGTTCGCAGAAGCACTACTACGTCGATCCGCCGCGCATCGAGCGCGGCTGGCGCAACCACCTGATCGACATGCAGGGCCGCTCCTACCTCGACATGCTCAACAACGTCGCGGTGCTGGGACACGGCCATCCGCGCATGGCAGCGGTGGCGGCCCGGCAGTGGTCGCTGCTCAACACCAATTCGCGCTTTCACTACGCGGCGATCGCCGAGTTCTCCGAACGTCTGTTGGCGTTGGCGCCGTCGAACATGGATCGCGTGTTCCTGGTCAACAGCGGCACCGAGGCCAACGACCTGGCGATCCGCCTGGCCTGGGCCTACAGCGGCGGGCGCGACATGCTCAGTGTGCTGGAGGCTTACCACGGCTGGTCGGTGGCAGCGGATGCCGTCTCGACGTCCATCGCCGACAATCCCAAGGCGCTCAGCAGTCGTCCGGACTGGGTGCACCCCGTGACTGCGCCGAACACTTATCGTGGTGAATTCCGTGGGCCGGACAGTGCGCCGGACTATGTGCGCAGCGTCGAGCACAACCTGGCGAAAATCGCCGAGCAGAAACGCCAGCTCGCCGGCTTCATCTGCGAACCGGTGTATGGCAACGCCGGTGGCATCGCGCTGCCGCCGGGGTACCTTAAGCAGGTCTACGCCATGGTGCGCGAGCGTGGTGGCGTCTGCATCGCCGACGAGGTGCAGGTCGGTTACGGCCGCATGGGCGAATTCTTCTGGGGCTTCGAAGAGCAGGGCGTGGTGCCGGACATCATCACCATGGCCAAGGGCATGGGCAACGGCCAGCCGTTGGGGGCCGTCATTACCCGCCGCGAAATTGCCGAAGCGCTGGAAGCCGAAGGGTATTTCTTCTCGTCTGCCGGCGGCAGTCCGGTCAGCTGCCAGATCGGCATGGCCGTGCTGGATGTCCTGGAGGAAGAAAATCTCTGGGAAAACGCCCGGGTGGTCGGCGGGCATTTCAAAGCCCGCCTGGAAGCCTTGATCGACCAGTACCCGTTGGTCGGAGCGGTGCATGGTTCGGGCTTCTACCTAGGCGTGGAGCTGATCCGCAACCGCGACACCCTGGAGCCGGCCACCGAAGAAACCACGGCGCTGTGCAATCGCTTGAGGGAGCTGGGCATTTTCATGCAACCGACCGGCGACTACCTGAACATTCTCAAGATCAAGCCGCCGATGGTCACCAGCCGTCAAAGTGTGGATTTCTTCGTCGATATGCTGGCGAAGGTATTGGAGGAGGGGTTATAGCCAATCTGACACGCCACGCTGTTCCCCTGTGGGAGCGAGCTTGCTCGCGATAGCGGTAGGCCAACCAAATCACTATCGGCCTTGAACCGTCATCGCGAGCAAGCTCGCTCCCACAGGTCTTTCGGTGCTCTTAAAATCGATTTTTGTCGGTATTTTAAGTCTTGATTATAGGGTTTTTGATTTTATTTCCTTTAAAGGCCGATTTTTATCGGCTATAAAGACGCCTCTGTCCATCGCCCAGGAGATGATTCATGAGTCGTATCGTTACCGTAGCCGCTACTCAAATGGCCTGTTCCTGGGATCTCGAAGCCAATATCGAGACCGCCGAGAAGCTGGTTCGCCAAGCGGCTGCCCAAGGCGCGCAGGTCATCCTGATCCAGGAGTTGTTCGAGACGCCGTACTTCTGCCAGAAGCCGAATCCGGACTATTTGCAACTGGCGACTTCGGTTGACGACAACGTTGCCATCAAGCACTTCCAAAAGATCGCCGAAGAATTGCAGGTGGTATTGCCCATCAGTTTTTTTGAACTGGCCGGTCGTGCGCGCTTCAACAGTATTGCGATCATTGACGCCGACGGGCGGAACCTGGGCGTCTATCGCAAGAGCCACATTCCGGACGGTCCTGGCTACCATGAAAAGTACTACTTCAATCCTGGCGATACCGGTTTCAAAGTTTGGAATACCCGCTACGCAAAAATTGGCGTAGGCATCTGCTGGGACCAGTGGTTTCCGGAATGCGCACGCAGCATGGCGCTGCAAGGCGCGGAAATCCTGTTGTACCCGACCGCCATCGGCAGCGAGCCGCACGACAAGACCATCTCGTCGCGTGATCATTGGCAGCGGGTGCAACAAGGTCATGCGGGCGCCAACCTGATGCCGCTGCTGGCGAGCAATCGCATCGGCAATGAAGAGCAGGATGGCTATGACATTACGTTCTACGGCTCGTCGTTCATCGCCAATCAGTTCGGTGAAAAAGTCCAGGAACTGAACGAAACCGAAGAAGGTGTGCTAGTACACAGCTTCGACCTCGACGAGCTGGAACACATTCGCAGTGCCTGGGGCACTTTCCGTGATCGGCGGCCGAACCTGTACGGCGCGATCAAAACCCTCGACGGCTCATTGGAGTCCTGATTGATGACAACTTTGTACAGCACTCCGCGCGCGGACGGTTTCCACATGCCTGCCGAGTGGGCGACCCAGAGCCAGGTCTGGATGATCTGGCCCGAGCGCCCGGACAACTGGCGCCTGGGCGGCAAGCCCGCGCAGGCCGCCCATGTAGCGGTGGCCAAGGCCATCGCCCGCTTCGAACCGGTGACCGTGGCGGTGTCCGCAGCCCAATACGAAAACGCCCGGGCGCGCCTCGATGTGCCGAACATCCGCCTGGTAGAAATGTCCAGCGACGACGCATGGGTCCGGGACACCGGCCCGACGTTTGTCATCAACGACAACGGCGAAGTACGCGGTGTCGATTGGGATTTCAACGCCTGGGGTGGTTTCGACGGTGGCCTGTATTCGCCGTGGAACCGCGATTCGCAAGTGGCCGGCAAGATCCTGGAAATCGAGCGTAGCCCGCGTTACCGCACCGAAGGTTTCGTGCTCGAAGGCGGCTCGATCCATGTCGACGGTGAAGGCACCGTGATCACCACCGAGGAATGCCTGCTAAACCGCAATCGCAACCCGCACATGAGCCGCGAAGAGATCGAGGCCGTACTCGGCGCTCAATTGGCTGTGGATAAAGTCATCTGGCTGCCGGACGGTCTGTTCAATGACGAAACCGACGGTCATGTGGATAACTTCTGCTGCTACGTGCGCCCGGGTGAAGTACTGCTCGCCTGGACCGACGATCCGCAGGATCCGAACTACGCCCGTTGCCAAGCGGCCATGGATGTCCTGCAAAACAGCACCGACGCCAAGGGCCGCCCGTTCACGGTGCATAAAATGCCGATCCCCGGGCCGTTGTATGCCACCGAAGACGAATGTGCCGGCGTGGACGCGGTAGAAGGTTCCCAGGAGCGCAATCCGAGCGTGCGACTGGCGGGCTCCTACGTGAACTTCCTGATCGTCAACGGCGGCATCATCGCGCCGAGTTTCGATGACCCGCTGGACGCGACGGCCAGGGAGATCCTGCAGAAGCTGTTTCCCCAGCATGAAGTCGTCATGGTACCGGGGCGGGAACTGTTACTGGGGGGCGGGAATATCCATTGCCTTACCCAACAACAGCCAGCTCCGCGCGTGAAATGAGTGGCTATGTAACAGCTTGGTGATATCAATCGCAGCGGCCCGGTGCCGCTGTTTTTGGATCCACGCAGGGCAAGCCCGCGTCCCGATTGGAGCGCGGGCTTTTTTGTGTCTGGCTTGTTGCCGACGTGACGACATTGGCATAGCTCTTGTATCGGCAAGCTGGCAGTTCTCAAGAGAGCAGCTGCGTTGTTTTGTCATAAACCTCGGATAAATTGGCCGCTCATCAACCAGGAGGGCGCTGGAATGAACATGATAAGCGAGCGCACATGCCATCCTTTGGCCGTTAATGGTGAGTCGCTTCAAGCCGTGGCGCAGTGGTTGAAGTCCAATGGAACGCGTCAGATCAGGGAGCCTGATCCGCGCCGGACGATCATGGAGCGCTACCCCGCTGGCTTGTTCAGCGAGGCGGAAATGGAAGCGTTGTGGGATGTGATGCAAGGATAGAATTCAAAGGATTGATCAAGGCGCTGCCTGCAAGGGCGGCGTTTTTTTATGCCTGTGGATTTCCCACAGATTCGACCGATCCACGAAACAGACTGAACACCATTCCGGCGTTTTTCCGCGCGGTCCTCCAAGGCTAACCTGCCGCTACAGAAACCAGAGCCCCGGCGGAAGTCTTCATGACCCAACTTCACTATATCTATGATCCCCTGTGCGGCTGGTGCTACGGCGCCAAGCCGCTGATCCAGGCTGCCAGGGCGGTATTGCCGGTTATTGCCCATGGCGGCGGCATGATGACTGGCACTAATCGTCAGAAAGTCTCCGCCCAGTTGCGCAATTACGTAATGCCCCATGACCGGAGAATCGCTGAATACACCGGGCAGCCGTTTGGCGAGGCATATTTCGAAGGGCTTTTGCGGGACGAGGCAGCGGTGTTCGACTCGGCGCCCCCGACTGCGGCGGTCCTTGCGGCTGAACAGCTCGATGGCCGAGGCCTGGAGTTGTTGGAGCGCTTGCAAACGGCCCATTACGTTGAAGGCCGGCGGATTGCTGACGAAGCGGTGCTGTTGGAGTTGGCCAATTCCATCGGCTTCGAGGCCGAGGCATTCCGGCGGTCATTCACCGAAATCGATGTGCACGCGCATTTTCTTGAAAGCCGTGCCTTGTTGGCCAAGGTCGGCGGGCAGGGTTTCCCGACGCTCGCCCTGGAGCGGGACGGCCGGCTCACGCTGATCGATATCGGTCCCTGGCTGGGCAAGCCCGAGGCGTTCGCTCAATGGCTGGAACAAGCCATGCCATTGCACGATCCTGCGCCCGCAGCGCTCTGTGGCTTGGACGGTTGTTCAAACTGATCTGTTCTTAGACGTTTTTCGCCTAATCCCAGATGATTCACGAAATTGACACAGGGTTCATGGCGCGACTAGGATTCGCCCACGCCTGTGGCCAACAGCCATGACTCTTAAATAATAAAAGGGCCCGACACGATCATCGTGGGCGGGCCTTTTCATTATTTTCAGGAGCAAGAGTCCGAATAAAGAGCGCAAAAGCGCCATTCCGGTTGCCGGTTGCAGTGCGAATCAACCCGTACAAGGAAAATAATCATGTTGAACAAGCGCATCAGTTTGATCGCACTGGGGATCTTGAGCACCACACAAGCCATGGCCGATGACCAGGCTCAATCCAAGGGCTTCGTTGAAGACAGCAGCTTGAAAGTGCTGTTGCGCAACGCCTACATCAATCGCGACTACAAGGACGGCAACAAGGACAAGGCCGAATGGGGCCAATCAGCCATCGGTACGTTCTCGTCCGGCTTCACCCAAGGCACGGTGGGCGTGGGTGTGGATGCATTCGGCTTGTACGCGCTGCGTCTGGACGGCGGCAAAGGCCGTACCGGTGCGCAAGGCATCGATTTCTTCAAGAAAGGCGACAGCGGCAACGCGGCCGATGACCTGTCCAAGTTGGGTGCCGCGGTGAAGTTCCGCGTCTCCAACACCGTACTGGCCTACGGCGACCAGATGCCGGCCCTGCCCGTTTTGAGTTATGACAACGGACGCCTGCTGCCGGAAAGCTACACCGGCACGCTGATCACTTCCAAGGAAATCAAAGGGCTCGAACTGAACGCCGGTCGTTTCACCGCCGAGTCGCGTAAAAGCGCCGAAGGCCGTGACAGCGGTGGCTTGAAATCGATCAACGTCCTGGGCGGCAGCTATCAATTCACCGAACAGTTCAAGGCTTCGCTCTACGCCTCCGACGTCGAGGACGTGCTGAAGAAACAATACGTGAACGCCAACTACGTATTCCCGCTGGCCAAGGATCAATCCCTGACCCTGGACTTCAACGGCTATCGCACCAAGCTGGATAACAGCTACGTGCGGGAAAACAACGTCACCGGCGACGACAACAAGATCTGGAGCCTGGCGGCCACCTTCGCCACCGGTCCGCACAGCTTCACCCTTGCCCACCAGCGCAGCACCGGCGACAGCAACCTCGGCTACGCCTACGGTGGTTACCAGCGGGATCAGAATCGTGTCGGCGATGGCGGCAATACCATCTACCTGGCCAACTCCTACTGGTCGGACTTCAACGCCGAAGACGAACGCAGCTGGCAGTTGGGCTACGGCCTGGACTTCACCACCTTCGGCGTCCCGGGCCTGACCTATAACGTGGCTTACGTGCGCGGCGACAACATCACCACCTCCACCAGCGAGGGCGGCACCGAGCGCGAAATCTTCAACCAGTTCAAATACGTGGTCCAGGGCGGCCCGGCCAAGGACCTGAGCGTGCGGTTGCGCAGTTCGGTATTGCGTGTGTCGCAGAAGTCCAGTGAGTACAACGTCAGCGGTAATGAGCTGCGGGTGTTTGTGGATTATCCGATTAATGTTTTTTGATGGGTGATTGGGTTTAAAAAACCTTCTGAAAACCCCGGCATAGCGATTGACCGGGGTTTTTTATTGTGGGTTACGCCGTTCTGCGAATAGTTGTTCATACCGCGATAGAGCGGCTTTCCAATTTTTGAGCAGGTAGTCTTTGGAGCCTTCCGTGCCATCCGGTGCTGGCATGTAGCGGATCAATGGTGCTAGCTCCTCTGGATAGTTGAAGTCTGCATATAATATTTCTAGTTCTTCATAAACGTTGTTGTATAGATGTTTATTGTCAAATAAAAAAGAAAGGGACAGGAATAGCCAGGGTTCGGTTGTGTTTGTCGTTTTTTCTTTGCTTTGGCTCGCCAGGGTGCTTAGCAGTTGATGTATGAGGTGCTGGTTTTCTATCGGAGTTACCGCAATTTCATATGCCTCTTTAGGGTGTGCGGTGGTCAAACTGCAACAGATGTAATCTGAAATTCCCTTTTCATCTATATACTTTTGTTCGAGTCCATATAGAAGATCGCTCCAGCTTAACCAAGGCGCTAGCTTATAGATGTAATGACCGTCGAGAGAGAATGAATGCATCTTTCTTATCACGCTTTTTTGGGCGAAGGGCGAGATATCTTCGAAATCTATATTTCGATTGCAATATTGATTGCATTCGTTATATAGCTCGTTGTGATACCAATATGTCTCGTGTGGTTGGTTTGTTGTGTGATTTGTCCAGGATTTAATCCTCTTGCCGTTGAGTGAGGCCTTTTGTGCGCATTGTCTAGGCCAGTGGTTAGTCCAGCGGGTAGTCGCACGTCCACGGAGGCGTAAATAGTTGCGGGTCGACTCCTTTGCTCGTTAGGAAAACATTTATTTCCTCTTCTGTATCCATTGTTTGGCTATATATAATGGTCACGTTACTGGTGTCGATACCGTCATTGATTTCAAGAGTTGATTTTGGAATTGTAAATTCAATTGCGACATACCTCGATCCTTTAGCATTCTCCAAAAATTCGTAGTAACGGTGCCAAGGAAACCTGTTGTCGAAATTTAAATGATAAACCGCATAGATAGCGATCCATTTCCTTAAACTTTCATCTGATGATGGCAGCTCCTGTGCAATTTCGATGTACGATTTTGCTTCCAGGCCCCACCATACTTTCCTTGGAATGATTTTTTGATCGTATGTTGTCATAAAAATGCCCGGTATTAAGTTGCGCTATCACATTTTTTGTAGGCCGAGGGACCACATAGCAGCAAGTGTTTGGTTTCTAGTTCTATAAGAGAGGTGTCGTTGGAGGCTTGAATTAGAAAGCTATCTTGTTGTTGTGTTATCTGAACGATTAGTTTGTCATTTGTCGGGATGTTAATGATTTTTGTTTTTTGGGGCGTGCCGCAGTTTAGACCTATTCGGCATATGTTGAAACCTGCTTGCTTCCATTTTTGCGGAGGAGCGTCGGGGTATTCCGAAATGTCAAACTCAAGAATGATTGTCGGAATATTGTTGTCTATGGTTAATGAGGCTAACTCAATCTCGCCGATAGGTATGGGGGATGAAAAAATTTTATTGAAAAAAATGCTTCTTTCAAGATTGTTCCAGAAAATCATGGTTTGCTCCGTGAAAACATAATGATTTTTTGCGATTTCCTCTAAACTATTTTAGAGGCTATTCGGAGTGGTCGTTGTAATAAGCTTTTATGTTGGAAATGGAAATGCTCCTTGCTGTGCAGTCTATGATGCAGTTCTCTGGAATTTTCAGATGTATTTCGGTAGCGGCTGTGCTTTTCTCAATAGTTATACAGATAGGCCATGAAAATTAAATTTGCTGATGCGTGTTGAATCAATTTGGTCGAGTAGTAGGTCGAACTCAAATTCATTGTGTCCGTTTTATATCCATTTGGCGGGGGCAGTTATTAGCCTCTATTGGATTGGCTAATTTTAATGTTACTGAGCAGTCCATTAAGGTGGCATAGACGATGCTGAGGTTTTTTGGTGTGTAATTATCTCCAAATACGGATGTCCATTTCTTTTTATTTGTAATGTAGTCATGTCCACATGATCAGGTCTCACTCGAAAACGTAGCGTCTGGCTATAATGGATAGTCACATCGCCAAGGTGGTACGAAGAGTGCGGGGTCAATATTTTTTTTGTATAGGTAGGTATGAATGTCTTCCTCTGAATTAAATTGCTTTAGCTCAGTTATCGTAATGTGGCGATCATCTATACCGTCACTTATCTCGATGGTCTCGGTCGGTATCGTAAAGATTATGGAGCAATAACGAAAGGTTTTTGATGTGTTGATGAAGTCGTAATATTGATGTGCGTTGTTGGATATTTCGTACTTATATACTGCATATACAGAGATCCATGTGCGAAGTTTGGGGTCTTCGCATTTAAGTTCTTGTGCAATGTTATCGTAACCCTTGCCGTCTAAACCGTACCAGACACTGCGTGGGATTAGTCTGTGATCATTCATTTTTGTCCCTCGAATGAATTTTGCCAGTAAATACGAATTACCTTGTCGTCTTTCGGATGCAGTTGCAAGTGCGGCATCGCTGCATATGGATCAGTCGGGCTGTGATTTGCCATGTAGGTCTTTCTAGTTTGAGTGTTGGAAACAGGAGTTTCATCCCAATGATAGTATGACTCCCTTCCCTCAGGTGTTTGAAAATAGTCCTTTGCGGTCACTGAATTAAATTCCTCGGCGTTCCTATACCCTTCACCTGCGTATTTTCTTCGGAAAAGCTCTTCAGCTTCTGTACGGCTATTCACGGTTACGTCTTTAGCACCGTTGTCAAGTTGGTCCGAAGCGCGTTTCACTCTAGGACTCGACCAACTAACATCCGGGAGCAGTGGTTCTCCGGTATCAACCCTGGTGTTCTTTGCAGGGGAAGATAGTGTCCCCTTTTCCCTCTCAGGAGGACACCCATTCAACCCCAACGGATCCACCCACCCCGTCGGGTTGGGCACGTACCGGTAGGCATTCAACCCACCTGCCAGCTTTATCGGATCCGCCGTCAGATACCGCCCT
>NZ_JAOSHO010000570.1 GCF_025917275.1 Pseudomonas agronomica
CGAGCAGATGGTCGGCACCGGGGACGCGTAGCAGGAAATGGCCGGGGAAATTGACACCGGCCAGTGGGATCTCCAGGCCGCGGGCCAACTCCAGGGCGATCAGGCCGAGGGCCAGGGGCTGCCCCCGTTTGTGCGCGAGGACTTTATCCAGCAGCGCCGCGCGGGGTCGTAGCGGGGTGGAATCGTCCTGGGCGAAGCCCAGGTCATTGAGGCGTCGAAGCAAGGGCTGGCCCAACTCACTGACCGGCAACATGGGCAGGCCGTGGCTGACCTGCCGTTGCAGATCCTTGAAGTCCTTCAACAGCGTCGGTACATCCAGCTCGCGATCATGTTCAGCGGCGATCCATAGCGCTGCTTCGAACAGCGCCGGTGGGGAGCGGTGCAGGCAATCAAAAAAGGCTTGGCGCGGCGTCATCACAATCTCCGGGCTATGCCTCGTTTTAGCTCTGCCATGGGTTTTCGTCCAGTCTCACAAATACGCAGTAACAGGTTATGCCGAAATAACAGGCAACCACTCATGCTTATTCCGGCGAACTCCAGCAATTTTCGAGCGCACGCCTATACTGGCGAAACAGACAAAAGTGATTCGGGAGCCTGTCGATGTTCGCTCTCATGCAAAGCTCCCGCCTTGAATCGCTGCACTTAAGCGTAGACCCGGTGACCGGGTTGAAGGCGGTGATTGCCATTCATTGCAGCCGTCCAGGGCCTGCCCTGGGAGGTTGTCGTTATCTTTCCTACCCCGACGACGAAAGTGCCGTGGCCGACGCCGTGCGCCTGGCCCAGGGCATGAGCTACAAGGCTGCCCTGGCCGGCTTGCCCGTGGGTGGCGGAGTGGCGGTCATCATGCGCCCTGCGCATGTCGAAAGCCGGGCCGCGCTATTCGAAGCCTTTGGCCGTTGCATCGAGCAACTGGATGGCCGCTATATCACCGCCATCGACAGCGGGACGTCAGTGGCGGACATGGACTGCATCGCCCAGCAGACCCGTCACGTCACCAGCACCACCGCCTCGGGAGACCCGGCGCCGCACGCGGCGATGGGCGTCTTCGCCGGTATTCGCGCCACGGCGATGGCCCGTTTGGGCAGCGATAACCTGGAGAGCCTGCGCGTCGCGATCCAGGGCTTGGGCAACGTCGGTTATGCCCTGGCCGAACAACTGCACGCGGCGGGCGCGGAACTGCTGGTCAGCGACATCGACCCCGGCAAGGTCCAGTTGGCCATGGAGCAATTGGGCGCCCACCCCATCGCCAACGATGCATTGCTCAGCACGCCGTGTGACATCCTGGCGCCTTGCGGGCTCGGCGGCGTGCTCAACAGCCACAGCGTGGCGCAACTGCGTTGCTCGGCGGTCGCCGGCTCGGCCCATAACCAACTGAGCAACTTGCAGGTGGCTGATCAGCTGGAGAGACGCGGGATTCTTTATGCGCCGGACTACGTGATCAACTCCGGCGGCCTGATCTATGTCGCGCTGAAGCATCGTGGCGAAGAATTGCCGACTATCACCGCGCACCTGTCGAAGATCGGCGCCCGGCTCACGGAAGTCTTCGCCCATGCCCAGGCGGAAAAACGCTCGCCAGCCCGGGTGGCCGATGAGTTGGCGGAGCGTTTGTTGTACCGATGAAGCCGGAGCGGGCACTCAGGGACGAGTGCCCTCGGCCAGTACGGTCGCCCGGCGTTCGCGACTGTAGTTCAATGCGAAATGCGCCACGAGACCAAAGATCAGTCCCCAGAATGCGGCGGCCAAACCGAGGAAACTCATGCCCGAAGCTGTCACCAGGAAGGTGATCAGCGCGGCTTCCCGTTGTTTGTCGTCGGCCATGGCACCGGTCAGCCCGGCACTGATCGCGCCGAACAAGGCCAGGCCGGCGAGGGACGCGATCAGTTCTTTCGGCAGCGCGGAAAACACCGAGGCCAAGGTCGCGCCAAAAATGCCCATCAGGATGTAGAAGACCCCGCAGGCAATCCCGGCGATGTAGCGTTTGTCGCGGTCCTCATGGGCTTCGCGGCCGGTGCAGATCGCTGCGGTGATTGCGGCCAGGTTCAAGCCATGGGAGCCGAACGGAGCCATCAGGATCGAGCCGATGGCGGTAAATGAAATGATCGAGCGAGCCGGCGTGTCATAGCCGGCGGTGCGCAGCACGGCCATGCCCGGCACGTATTGACCGGTCAAGGTGACGAGTGCGAGCGGCAGGCCGATGTTGATGATTGCGTGCCAGCTCCATTGCGGGGCGATGAAGACCGGATGGGCCACCGCAACATTGATCGAGCCGCTGTTGAGTTCGCCGAACGAAGCTGCCACCGCACAGCCGATGATCAGCACCGACAGGATCGCGTAGCGCGGCGAGAAGCGCTTGAAGGCCAGATAGGCCGCGATCATCGCCAACACCAACACCGGTTGCAGTTCGATGGACGTGAACAGCCCGGCGCCGAAGCGGAACAGGATGCCCGCGAGCATGGCGGCGGCGATGGCCCTGGGCAGGCGGCTCATCAGTTTGTCGAACGCGCCGGACAGGCCGACCACGGCGATGATTACCGAAGCCACGATGTAGGCGCCTATGGCCTGGGGCAGGGTAACGGTGGGCAGCATCGACACCAGCAACGCCGCGCCCGGCGTCGACCACGCCGCGATCACCGGAACCCGCAGGCGCCAGCTCAAGAACAGCCCTGTCACCCCGCTGCCAATGGAAATGGCCCAGATCCATGACGACACCACATCGTTGGGCAGCTGTGCTTCCTTGGCGGCCTGGAACACGATGATCAGTGGGCCGGCGTAGGAAATGATCACGGCGATAAAGCCTGCGATGATCGCGGAGAGGGATAGATCCTTTCTGATTGTGTCCATGAGGTCTCGGCTTGGCGCGCTGGGCACCCGAATGTTGGCGGTTGGGGGGAATAGATTGAGTTGATTTTGGTGAGTGTATTTGAACGGATTGAATCGATT
>NZ_JAOSHO010000571.1 GCF_025917275.1 Pseudomonas agronomica
TAAATCCCCTCGCCACAAGTGGTATCTGATCCTAGGCGCGGGCGAGCTCCAACAACTTTCCACGCCATGCAGCCTTCGCCGGCAAAGCCAGGAACGAAGCATTCAACAACGACTCCCGCGGCGGATAGCAGAACGGTTCGCCGCCCAGGTCCAACACCTCGCCACCCGCTCCCTCCAATACGCCTTGGGCGGCGGCGGTGTCCCACTGGGACGTGGGCGCCAACCGTGGATAGCAATCCGCAGCCCCTTCGGCCAGCAGGCAGAACTTCAGAGAACTACCAATGTTGGTCAGTTGCAAGGCGCCAAGGCTCTCGCTCAAGCCAGCCAACAGGCGCTCCTGCTCCGGGCTGGTGTGGCGCCGACTGGCGACCACGGTGAAAGCGTCTCCAGGCGCCAATTCGTTACGCACCGTGACGGGAAAAGGCTCGGCGCCCCTATCGCCGCGCCAGGCGCCGAGCCCAGCGCCGCCGACATAAAAGCGGCCATTGGTGGGCATCGAAACCACGCCGAACACCACCCGCCCCTCTTCGACCAAGGCGATGTTGACGGTGAACTCTTCGCTGCCGGAAATGAATTCCTTGGTGCCATCCAGCGGGTCCACCAGCCACCAGCGTTTCCAGGTCGCGCGCACGCTCTGCGCAATATTGGCGTCCTCTTCGGAAAGGATCGGAATATCCGGCGCCAGCGCGGTCAATCCAGCGACGATGACATCGTGAGCAGCCATGTCGGCGGCAGTGACCGGTGATTCGTCAGCCTTGTGCACGACTTCCACATTGGCTCGCCAGAATGGCAGGATCGCCGCGCCGGCCTTGAGCGCCAGCTCGATCACCGGAGCAATCAGGGGATGGGGGTAATTCATGGCAGGTAGGCTCCGCGCTGGGTCAGCAGGTCGCGGGCCAGATACAACGCCGCCAAGGCCCGGCCTTCGGTGAATTGTGGGTTTTGCGCCAGGGCCGAGAGCTCGCCCAGATTGACCTTGTCCACGCGCATCGGCTCCGGCTCGTCGCCCTCCAACCGTTCTTCATACAGATCGGTTGCCAACACCACCTGAATTTTCTGGCTCATGTAGCCAGGCGACAATGACAGCTCGGTCAGGTGCTCCAGTTGTCGCGCGCCGAAACCGGCTTCTTCCTTGAGCTCCCGCTCAGCCGCCGCCAGCACGTCTTCCCCTGGCTCGATCAAACCTTTGGGCAGGGACAGTTCGTAGGCATCGGTGCCGCCGCAATACTCTTCCACCAATACCGCGTGGTCGGCGTCGAGCATCGCCACGATCATCACCGCGCCGTAGCCTGCGCCCTTGCTCGCCAGCCGCTCATAGGTACGCTCCACGCCATTGGAAAAACGCAACTGCAGTTCTTCCACACAAAACAGGCGGCTGGTGGCGACGATCCGTCGGTCGAGTATGGTGGGTTTCTGGCGCATAAACGGCTCCCTGGGCGATAGCGGGCTACTATACCCGGCCTATTCTGATTGTTTGTGTCGGATATCTGATTACCGCTGGAGAAGTTTGATGGCTTTATTGCCCTGGCACGAGATCGACACGGTGCTGTTGGACATGGACGGCACCCTGCTGGATCTGCATTACGACAACCATTTCTGGCTGGAGCACCTGCCCCAGCGCTACGCCGAACTGCATGGCGTCAGCCGCGCGATGGCCGAGATGGAGCTGCAACCGCTGTTCGAACGCAACGCCGGCCAGTTGCAGTGGTATTGCCTGGACTTCTGGAGCGCGGAACTGAAACTGCCGGTGCGCGAGTTGAAATTGGAAACCGCGCACCTGATCGCGTTGCGCCCGGACGCCGACACGTTCCTGGCGGCAGTCCAAAGGGCCGGCAAACGGGTCGTGATGATCACCAATGCCCATCGGGATTCGCTCTCACTGAAACTGGAACGGATCGAACTCGCCCCATATTTCGAACGATTGATCAGTTCCCACGACTACGGTTTCCCCAAGGAAAACCCGCAGTTCTGGGACGCCCTGCAAGCCGACCTGGACTTCGACCCCGCCCGCAGCCTGTTCATTGACGATACCTTGCCGGTATTGCGCAGCGCCCGGGATTTTGGCGTCGCGTACCTGCTGGCGGTCAGCGAACCGGACAGCCGCAAAGGGCCGAAGGATACGGGGGAGTTCGAGGCGGTCGGGGATTATCGGGATTTGATTGCCGGGCTTTGAACCGCACTGCCCTCATCGCGAGCAAGCTCGCTCCCACAGAGGTTTTTGGTTCGCCGCGAAACCATTGTGGGAGCGAGCTTGCTCGCGATGAAGGCGCCACAAATGTGGGGGGTTAGTCAGGAATGCGCAGCACTTGGCCCGGATAGATCTTGTCCGGGTGTTTCAGCATCGGCTTGTTGGCTTCGAAAATCTTGTTGTATTTGTTCGCGTCCTGATAGACCCGCTTGGAAATGGCACTCAAGGTGTCGCCCCTCTCAACGGTGACGAACCTGGCCGCCGCAGCAACCGGCCCGGTGACCGTGATCTGGTCATCCACGCCGCTGATACCGGCAACGTTGCCCAGCGCCAAAAGGATTTTTTCCTTTTCCTCCTGCGTCGCGGCTTCGCCGGTGGCAATGACTTTTTCACCCTCGACTTTTATCTGGATCCTGGAAGTATCTATACCTGTCAGGGCATCTTGTACGTGCTTGGTCAGCGCCTCGCTGTTGGCTTCAGCCTTGTCGGGCGTCAGCGCATCAAGAATTTTTTCACCGGCATCTTTTAAAAAACTGAAAAGGCTCATGGTTGTCTCTCCCTGGGTTCAAATGTCCAGACGCAAAGCCTAGACCAAGCCCACCGAACCCGCTCCCCAACCGACCGATGACCCCGCCACGCGCAAGCGCTAGAATCCCAACCTTCAAGCGCCCTGGAGCGAAGATGGACATCAAGCAACTGAAATTTCTCATTGCGCTCGACGAAACCCGTCACTTCGGCCAGGCCGCCGCT
>NZ_JAOSHO010000572.1 GCF_025917275.1 Pseudomonas agronomica
TGGCGACCACGTAGTTGGACAGGAACGCGTTGAGTTGCAGCAGCGGGCCCCAGAGCAAGGGCACCAGCAGCGTGTGCGGCAGGATGACGAATAGCGTCACCACCGATTGTTTCCAGCGCGGTGGCGGCGTAGCGGCATCGGCCAGCGGGGCGAACCAGAATTCCTTGTGGGAGGCGACTTCAGTCTGGTCGCCGTCGGCCAGCAGCGGCGTGGCCTCATTCACCAATTCGCGGCGCTCGGACGAGTCCAGCCAGCGCTGCATGGCCTCGGTGGAACAGAAACGCAGCACGCAGGTAAACAACGACAATCCGCCCTGCTTGCCCCGGACCACATCCACGCCCAGGTGCCCCGGCCACTGGCCGGCAACGCTGACGATGCGCCGCAACCAGGCTTCATAGGCGCCGTCCTGGCCGGCCTTGATCCGGTGCTTGACCACCAGCGTGACGATTTCGTCGGAACCGGGCATGGCCGGCTTCGCGGTGGATTCGAGGGTTGGGGATTCAGACATGGCGAAGCACTCCATCAAAACGCGTGTTCATCGCCAGGCGGCCGGGGCCGGCAATGAATACGCTGGTAAATATGATCAGCAGTAACCAGCCGAACTGCCCTTCTTCCAGGCTCCACTGCGGATGCACCACCAGCAGCGCCACGGCCAGCAGGAACAGGATCGGCAGGCACGCCAGCCGCACCAGCACGCCGGCCATGATCAGCAACGGACACAGCACCTCGGCGAAAATGGCCAGGATCAGCGTGGGTGCCGCGCCGAGGTGGAACGGGTCTTCGATGCGGGTCAGTTCGGTGCTGTAGTTCAGCAACTTGGGCAAGCCATGCACCCACAGCAGGAACAACGCGCCGCTCAGGCGCAGGAACAGCAGGCCCAGGGCCTGCATGCGGCGTTCATCAGTGGTATTCATCGGTGGGCTCCGGCCGGGTCCGTCGAGACGGCTGCGGCTGCAGGCAACGGTTGGGACATGTGAGTGGCGATGCGCGAACGCAGCCAGCGCTCGGCGGGATCGTTGTCATGCACGCCGCTCCAGACCATCGACAACTCGGCGGCATTGATCTCGAACGGCGGGTCTTCGGCGCGCAACGCGCAGCCTTCCACCAGCGCACAGGCGGCGTAGTCCGGCACGGTGGCGATCAGCTCGGTGCCGGCCAGCAAGGCCCGCAGGCCGCTGAATTGCGGCACTGCCAGCACGACCTTGCGCGCCCGGCCGATGCGGGCCAGATCCAGGTCGATGTTGCCGCTCAGGTCGCCCGAAAACGAGACCATGGCGTGGGGCCGCGAACAGTACTCGTCCAGGGTCAACGGCCCAGGGCGCTTGTCGCCGCGCAAGACCTTGCAGGGAATGTCCCGCAGTTTCTTGCGCTTGGCATTGGCCGGCAGGTCGGTGGTGTAGCTGACGCCGACGCTGATCTCGCCGCTGGCCAGCAGCGACGACATCAGCAGGAAATTGGCCCGGCGCACCACCACGATGATGCCCGGCGCTTCTTCGCGCAGCTGACTCAGCAGCGGAGGGAACAAGCCAAATTCGGCATCGTCCGACAGGCCGACGCGGAACACGTCGCAACTGGTGGACGGGTCGAATGCCTTGGCCCGGCTGACGGCGCTGGAAATCGTGTCCATCGCCGGCTGCAGTTCCTGCAGGATCGCCAGGGCCCGGGGCGTGGGTTCCATGCCTCGGCCGTGGCGGATCAGCAGCGGGTCGTCGAACAGATCCCGCAGCCGCCCGAGCGCCGCGCTCACCGCCGGCTGGCCCATGAACAGCTTTTCGGCGACGCGGGTCAGGTTCTTCTCGAACATCAATGCCTCGAAGATCACCAGGAGGTTCATGTCGAGACGGCGTAAATCGTTGCGGTTCATGGGTTTCGTTCCTGTTCAATACCGATCCTGTGGGAGCGAGCTTGCTCGCGATGGCGGTGAGTCAGCTTACATCGATGTTGAATGTGATGACGCCATCGCGAGCAAGCTCGCTCCCACAGGTTTGCGCCCTGATCAGCCTCGGATGAACGCCAGCAAGTCAGCGTTCAGTTGGTCCTTGTGGGTGTCGGTCAGGCCGTGGGGCGCGCCTGGGTAAACCAGCAGCTGCGAATTCTTGAGCAATTTGGCGGCCGCGATGCCGGCGGTTTCGATTGGCACCATCTGGTCGTCATCGCCATGGACCACCAGGGTCGGCACATCGATGTTGCGCAGGTCTTCGGAAAGGTCGGTCTCCGAGAACGCCTTGATGCAGTCGTAAGTGTTCTTGTGGCCGGCAAGCATGCCTTGCATCCAGAACCAGTCGATCATGCCTTGGGAAACTTTGGCGCCCGGACGGTTGGCACCGAAAAACGCGCTGGCCACGTCCTTGTATAGCTGAGAACGGTCGGCCAGGGAGGCTTGGCGGAAGCCGTCGAAGACTTCGATGGGCAGGCCGCCAGGGTTGGCCGGGGTCTTGAGCATCAGCGGCGTGACCGCCGAAATCAGGCCGAGCTTGGCGACGCGGGCGGCGCCGTGACGACCGATGTAGCGCGCCACTTCGCCACCGCCGGTGGAGAAGCCGAGCAACACCGCATTCTTGAGATCCAGGCGCTCGATCAGTTCGGCCAGGTCATCGGCGTAGGTGTTCATGTCATTGCCATCCCACGGCTGGCTGGAACGCCCGTGGCCACGGCGGTCATGGGCAATCACCCGGTAGCCGTTGGATGCGAGGAACATCATCTGCGCCTCCCAACTGTCGGAGTTCAACGGCCAGCCGTGGCTGAAGACCACCGGTTGGCCAGTGCCCCAGTCCTTGTAGTAGATCTCTGTGCCGTCGCGGGTGATGAACGTGCTCATGACATGACTCCTTGAGATGGGTGGATCGCTCAATGGTCCGGCCACAGGAGATATTTGCGTGAGTTAAACGTTGTTAATTTTTTCGGAACTGACGTGCCTTGGTGGC
>NZ_JAOSHO010000573.1 GCF_025917275.1 Pseudomonas agronomica
TCGCGAGCAGGCTCGCTCCCACATTGAAATTTTATGGGGCCGCCACACAGGCGTTCCGAACCGAATTTGTTAGCACAGGGAGCCTCCCATGCAACACGAAGCACACACACACGGCATCAACATGTCGGCCCTGGGCCGCGACAAGCAGAGCCTGGACCTGGCCCAGGAAACCGTCGCCATCGAAGTGCCCGGCCTGAGCCTGTTCTACGGCCAGAAGCAGGCGCTGTACGACGTCAGCCTGAACATTCCGAAGCAGCGCGTCACCGCGTTCATCGGCCCGTCGGGCTGCGGCAAGTCGACGTTGCTGCGCACCTTCAACCGCATGAACGACCTGGTGGACGGCTGCCGTGTCGAAGGTGAAATCAACCTCTACGGCAACAACATCTACCGCAAGGGCGAAGACGTTGCCGAGCTGCGTCGCCGCGTGGGCATGGTGTTCCAGAAGCCCAACCCGTTCCCGAAGACCATTTACGAGAACGTGGTCTATGGCCTGCGCATCCAGGGCATCAACAAAAAGCGCATCCTCGATGAGGCCGTGGAGTGGGCCCTCAAGGGTGCGGCCTTGTGGGACGAGGTCAAGGACCGTCTGCACGATTCGGCCCTGGGCCTGTCCGGCGGCCAGCAGCAACGCCTGGTCATCGCCCGCACCATCGCCGTGGAGCCGGAGGTCCTGCTGCTCGACGAACCCTGCTCGGCCCTCGACCCGATCTCGACGCTGAAGGTCGAGGAGCTGATCTACGAGCTCAAGTCCAAGTTCACCATCGTCATCGTGACCCATAACATGCAACAGGCGGCGCGGGTGTCCGACTACACCGCGTTCATGTACATGGGCAAACTGGTGGAGTTCGGCGACACCGATACCCTGTTCACCAATCCGGCCATGAAGCAGACCGAAGACTACATCACCGGTCGTTACGGCTAGGAAGCCGTTGTTGCTCATTGTGAATCTACGCTGCGGTCCGCCGCACCTTACCGGACGCTCCAAGGACGCCAAAGATGATTAGTAAAGAAGGCCTTACCCACCACATTTCCGCACAGTTCAACGCCGAACTGGAGGAAGTGCGCAGTCACTTGCTGGCCATGGGCGGGCTGGTGGAAAAGCAGGTCAACGACGCGGTAACCGCGCTGATCGAGGCCGATTCGGGCCTGGCCCAGCAAGTGCGCGAGATCGACGACCAGATCAACCAGATGGAACGCAACATCGACGAAGAGTGCCTGCGCATCCTGGCCCGTCGCCAGCCGGCCGCTTCCGACCTGCGCCTGATCATCAGCATCTCCAAGTCGGTGATCGACCTGGAGCGGATCGGCGACGAAGCCACCAAGATCGCCCGTCGTGCCATCCAGTTGTGCGAGGAAGGCGAAGCGCCGCGTGGTTACGTCGAGGTTCGCCACATTGGTGACCAGGTGCGCAACATGGTTCGTGACGCGTTGGACGCCTTTGCCCGTTTCGACGCCGACCTGGCGTTGTCGGTGGCCCAGTACGACAAGATCATCGACCGTGAATACAAGACCGCCCTGCGTGAGCTGGCGACCTACATGATGGAAGATCCGCGCTCCATCTCGCGGGTGTTGAGCATCATCTGGGTGCTGCGTTCTCTTGAGCGTATCGGCGATCATGCACGCAACATCTCGGAACTGGTGATCTATTTGGTGCGCGGTACCGATGTGCGGCACATGGGCCTCAAGCGGATGAAGGAAGAAGTTGAGGGTACCCCGTCCGAAACCGCTAATGTTCCCGGTGAAACTGACGATAAGTAAGATTGCCAAGAAAAGCGCCCGGCCTTCTGGTCGGGCTTTTTTTTGCGATTTTTTTAATCGAAAGCAGCACCCCGCGAACGAAAAGTCCCGGCGTGACTGAAGGTTTTTGGCTATGTGCCATCAGTAAAGCGGTATGCTTGCCGGGATTTTTTAGAGGTGTATCTGGATGAGTAAGGTCAGTGTGTTGGTCGTGGACGATGCTTCGTTCATTCGTGACTTGGTGAAGAAGTGCCTGCGCAACTACTTCCCAGGCATCCGCATCGAAGACGCGGTGAACGGCAAGAAAGCCCAGGCCCTGCTGGCCCGTGAAGCGTTCGACCTGGTGCTGTGCGACTGGGAAATGCCGGAGATGTCGGGCCTGGAGCTGTTGACCTGGTGTCGCCAGCAGGACAACCTCAAGGGCATGCCGTTCGTCATGGTCACCAGCCGTGGCGACAAGGAAAACGTGGTCCAGGCGATCCAGGCCGGCGTTTCCGGTTACGTCAGCAAACCGTTCACCAACGAACAATTGCTGACCAAGGTCAAGCAGGCCCTGAACAAGGTGGGCAAGCTCGACACCTTGATGAACAGCGCCCCGACCAAGATGAACTCGGCGTTTGGCAACGATTCGCTCAGCGCCCTGACCGGTGGCAAGGCTGCTCCGGCGGTCGCCGCGGCGCCCGCAGCTAACCCGTTCGCCAAGCCCGTCGCTGCCGCCGCCCCTGCGCCCGCTGCGGCTGCCGCCCCGGCTCGTGGCCTGCTCAACAGCCCGCCCGTCAAGGCACCTGCCGCGTCAGCGCCGACCAGCAATCGCGGGCAAGGCCAATTGCGTCTTTCCAGCGGCACCCAGCAATGCGTGATCAAGGCCCTGAGCCTCAAGGAAGCGCTGCTGGTGGTCAAGCGTACCGACACCCTGCCACAAGTGCTGGAAAGCTCGGTGCTGGACATGGAGCAGGGCGACAACGCCGAGACCGCTCGTCTGAACGGCTACCTGCACGCTATCGTCGCCCACGAGCAGACGCCGGACAGCGAATGGCTGCAACTGACCTTCCGCTTCGTCGACAAAGACCCGCAGAAACTCGACTACATCTCCCGCCTGATTGCCCGTGGCACGGCGCAGAAGCACTTCGTTCCGGGCGCCTGATCCGGCGGTGCCCCTCAGTCCGCT
>NZ_JAOSHO010000574.1 GCF_025917275.1 Pseudomonas agronomica
GGGAGCAAGCTCCCTCGCCACGACAGCGATCAAGCATTTGTAGCCTTTTTGTAGCCATTTGTAGCACTCCCTTCAATACCTCTCCGTTTACGGCTAGTCTGCGGACATCTGCAACGCCGCCACCCGCATTCCAACAAGAGCCGGCCATGACTGATTTGTCTTCACTTCCGGATTCTTCCCGCGCAGCCATCGCGGTACAGGAAGGGCGCTTCTACCGCCCACCCTTGCCCGACGGTCATGTCGTGCGGCCGCGGTTGTGCGAGCGCCTGGGTGCCGGGCTTGGTGGCCGGTTGCTGTTGGTGAGTGCGCCGGCGGGGTTTGGCAAAAGCTCGCTGGCCGTGGAGTTCTGCCAGGGCTTGCCGGCCCACTGGCACAGCCTCTGGTTGGGGCTCAGCGCCAGGGACAACGACCCGGGGCGTTTCCTGGAGCGGCTGCTCGAAGGGCTCCAGGCGTTTTTCCCGCAACTGGGTGGCCGGGCACTGGGCCTGCTGAAAATGCGCCAGCGCCATCAGCCCTTCGCGTTCGAAGAATGGCTCGACGGTCTGCTCGATGAACTGTCGGCGCACCTGTCCCCCCGCAATCCCTTGTTGCTCGTGCTCGACGACTATCATCTTGCCCAGAGCCCGGTGCTGGATCGCTGCCTGCAGTTTTTCCTCAATCACCTGCCCGACGGGCTGCTGGTGCTGGTCACCAGCCGCCAGCGGCCGGATTGGCACCTGGCGCGCTTGCGTCTGTCGCGACAGTTGCTCGAACTCAACGAGCAGGACCTGCGCCTGACCCACGACGAAGCGCAGACCTTGCTCCAGCTTCACAGCAGTACACTGCGCGGGGAGGCGCTGGAAAGCCTCATCCAGCGCAGCGAAGGCTGGGTGGCCGGGCTGCGTTTCTGGTTGCTCGCCGCTTCCGAGGCCGGCAGCGAAGGGCGACTTCCCCAGGCCCTGCACGGTGGCGAGGGGCTGATCCGCGATTACCTGCTGGAGGAAGTCATCGACTGCCTGCCCGCCGAGGTGCAGGCGTTTCTCTATGACATCGCCCCGCAAGAGCGCTTCTGCAGCGAACTGTGCGATGCGGTGCGCGATGCCCATGACAGTCAGGAAATTCTTCAATACCTGGCCGCGCACCAAGTGTTCCTGGTGCCGTTGGACGAACATGGCCACTGGTACCGTTTCCATCATCTGTTTTCCGACCTGTTGCGCAGCCGTCCCAGTGCGCCGGCCATGGTGCCGGCCGCGACTTTGCACCTTCGGGCCTGCCGCTGGTTCAACGCCCAGGGCTTGATCGACGAAGCCGTAGAGCAGGCGCTGCGGGCCGGGCACCTGGACGTGGCGGCGAACCTCGTGCAGAACCTGTCAGAGGAGCAACTGCTGGCCGAACAGAACGTCGGCATGTTGCTGCGCTGGAAAATGGACTTGCCCGACAGCCTGCTCATCAGCACCCCGAGGTTGATCGTGCTCTACAGTTGGGCGCTGGGCCTGGCCTGCCAACTGGATGCCGCCGAGGAGTTGGCCGCACACTTGAGCCGCTTCCTGCCGGCCCCATCGGCCACTGCGCAAAAGTCCATGCTCGCGCAATGGCTCGCCCTGAGCGGCATTGTTGCCCGAGGGCGTGGCGACCGCGCGGCCACGTTGCGCTATTGCACCGAAGCCCTGGAAAGCCTGCCGCAAAAACGCTATGGCCAACGCCTGATGTGCTTGTCCACGCTGTCGAACCTGGCGATTGCCGATGGCGACTTGTGGCGGGCTCGTGCCTTGAATCGAGACTCCCTGGAGCTGGCGCAACGGGTCGGCAATCCGCTCTTCGAGGCCCTGGCCCATTACGATCGGGCCCGGGTACTGCAAGCCCGGGGGGAAATCCTGCGGGCGCTCGAAGAGGTGAGACAAGGGCTGCAACGTCTGCAGGGTTTGTCGCCACAACGGTTGTACGCGGTGCGAGCGCGTTTGGTCCTGTATGAGGGATTTCTGCTGACCCTGCGCATGCAGTCCCAGGCTGGATTGGCACGGTTGCAAGCCGGCCTGACCGAAGCCAGGGCCTGCCGTGACATCAGCGTGTTGATCGGCCATTGCGTGATTGCACGGGTCGAAGGCTACAACGGCGAGTTCGCCCGGGCCTTTGCCGAACTGGCCGAGGCTGAGCGCCTGATGCATATCTGGGACGTTCCGCCGGTGTATTACCTGGCGATGATCACCCTGGTCAAATGCGAGCTCTGGCTTGCCCAGGGCCGCACCGAGCTGGCCGAAGCCTGGTTGGCGCGACTGGGACAGACCTACACCGGCGAACGGGCTGCCGCGCCTCCGGAATTCCATCCGCAACTGCCACTGCACGTGGAACTGCAACAGGCCTTGCTGGAGTCCATCCGCGGGCAACCGATGCAAGCCGAAGGGCGCCTCGATGCGTTGCTGGAGCACGCGCAGCAAACCGGGCGGCAAATGCTCAGCGTCATGGTGCTCAATCAGAAGGTCGCCTTGCTGCTCGCTGTGGAGCGTGAGCCGCAGGCACGAAACGCCCTTGCCCAAGCCTTCGAGGCCGCCATCGGCGGGGTGCTGCAACCTTTCGAGTGGTTGTTGAAAGAACATCCCGAGTGGCTGCGCGAGCAACTGTTGCAGGCACCGCCCAGCGATTTGCGCCAACAACTGCTCGAATCCTTGCCATCGGCGGCGACGCCAGCCACCGAATCCATGACGCCGGTCGAGACCCTCAGTAGCCGTGAACGCGCGGTGTTGCAACTGATCGCCCAGGGCTGTTCCAACCAGGAGATCAGCGAGCAATTGTTCATTTCGCTGCACACGGTGAAAACCCACGCCAGCCATATCAACAGTAAACTCGGCGTGGAGCGCCGCACCCAGGCCGTGGCGCGGGCGAAGGCGTTGGGGTTGTTGGGATGAGGTTGCTGTGACGAAAC
>NZ_JAOSHO010000575.1 GCF_025917275.1 Pseudomonas agronomica
GTGCTGCGCACGCCTTACCTGCAACGCCTGGTGGGGTTGTATGTGGAACTGGCCCGCAACACACCGCTGCTTATCCAGCTGTTCTTCGTCTACTTCGCCTTGCCGGTGCTGGGCATCAAGGTCTCGGGGTTTGCGGCGGCGATCATCACCATGACCTTCCTGGGCGGCGCCTACCTCACGGAAGTGCTGCGGGCGGGCGTGGACGCGGTGCCCCAGGCGCAATTGGAGTCCGGTCGTTCCATCGGGCTGTCCCACGGGCAATTGCTGCGCTACGTGATCCTGCCGCAGGCCGGGATTCTCAGCCTGCCGTCGCTGTTCGCCAATTTCATTTTCCTGCTGAAGGAGACCACCGTGGTCTCGGCCGTGGCGGTGCCGGAAATTCTCTACACCACCAAAAGCTACATCGCGCTCTACTACAAGACCTACGAAATGCTCGCCGTGCTGACGCTGATCTGCGTGCTGCTGTTCTTGCCGCTGTCGCTGTTGCTCAGCCGCCTGGAAAGGAGGCTCCAGCATGGCCAGTTCGGGTCTTGAGTTGCTGTGGGTGTCGTTGCCGCAACTGGGCGAGGGCGCCGTCCAAACCTTGTCGATTTCCTTTCTGGGCATCGCCTTCAGCACTGTTGGCGGCGTGCTTTATGGCGTGTTGCGGACATTGGGCATGAAGTGGCTGGACGCCGTCCTGCGGGTCTATCTGGAGCTGTTTCGGGCGATTCCGGTGCTGGTCTGGTTGTACCTGCTGTTCTTCGGCCTGCCGATTTTTTTCGGCCTGAGCATTCCAAGCTTCTGGTGCGCGGTCCTGGTGTTGTCGTTGTGGGGCGCCAGTGAGGTCGGCGAAGTGGTGCGCGGCGCCTTGCATTCGCTGCCGCGGGGCCAACGGGAGGCGGGCTTGTCGATTGGGCTGAACGGGCCGCAACTCTACGGCCATGTGCTGCTGCCGCAAGCGCTCAGGCGCATGACGCCGCCGACCATCAACGTCTACACCCGCATCATCAAGACCAGCTCCCTGGCCGTGCTGATCGGCGTGGTTGACGTGATCAAGGTCGGCCAGCAGATCATCGAGCGTACCTACGAATCCGTGCTGATCTACGGCGCGCTGTTCCTGTTTTTCTTTTTCATCTGCTACCCGCTCTCGGCCGCCTCGCGCGTGTTGGAGCGGCGCTGGACGCAAGCATGAGCGCATTGATCGAGTTCAAGGGTTTCAACAAGTTTTTCGGCGAACAGCAGGTGCTCGACGACATCGACCTGCACGTGAAGACTGGCGAAGTGATCGTCATCCTCGGCCCAAGTGGTTGTGGCAAAAGTACCTTGCTGCGTTGCCTTAACGGCCTGGAAGTGGCCCATGGCGGCAGCCTGGCATTTGCCGGACGCGAGCTGCTGGACAAAGGCACCGATTGGCGCGAAGTCCGGCAACAGATCGGCATGGTGTTCCAGAGCTACCACTTGTTCCCGCACATGAGCGTGCTCGACAACGTGCTGCTCGGCCCGGTCAAGGTGCAAAAACGCGACCGCCGCGAAGCGCGCGCCCAGGCCGAAGCCCTGCTGGCGCGGGTGGGTCTGCTGGACAAGCGCGATGCCTTCCCGCGCCAGCTCTCTGGCGGCCAGCAGCAACGCATCGCCATCGTGCGCTCGCTGTGCATGAACCCCAAGGTCATGTTGTTCGATGAAGTCACCGCCGCCCTCGATCCGGAAATGGTCAAGGAGGTGCTGGACGTCATCCAGGGCCTGGCTCGCGAAGGCATGACGCTACTGATCGTCACCCACGAAATGGCCTTCGCCCGCGCCGTGGCTGACCGCATTGTGTTCATGGATGCCGGGCGCATCCTTGAACAAAACCCTCCCGAGATTTTCTTTACGAACCCGCAAACCGCACGAGCGCAGCAGTTCCTGGAGAAGTTCTCCTACGTCGCCGCACTACCCAACACGACTCAAACAAAGGAACTGGAACTGTCATGAAAACTGCCAAGTCTTCTCTGCTGCTATTGCCATTGCTCGCTGTTGCGCTGCTGGCCGGCTGCAATAAAACCGAAGAACCGCCGAAGCCGAACGCCGCCAGCCAGAGCAGCGCGCCAGCCGGCTATCTGGAAAAAATCAAGGCACGGGACAAGCTGATCGTCGGCGTCTTTACGGACAAGCCGCCGTTTGGTTTTGTCGACGAGGCGGGGCGGTATGTCGGCTTCGATACCGACATCGGTCGTCGATTTGCCAAGGACCTGCTTGGCGATGAAAACAAGGTCGAGTTTGTGGCGGTCGAGCCGGCGAGCCGGATTCCGTTCCTGCAAAGTGACAAGGTCGACCTGATCCTGGCGAACATGACCGTGACCCCGGAGCGCAAGGAAGCGGTGGAGTTCACCAACCCGAATCTGAAGGTCGCGGTACAGGCGCTGGTGCCGCAGGCCAGCACGGTGAAAAGCCTTGATGACCTGGCGACCCGCACCACCATTGTCACGACCGGTACGACGGCGGATATCTGGCTGACCAAGAACCACCCGGATTGGAAACTGCTCAAGTTCGAGAAAAATTCCGAGTCCTTGCAAGCATTGGCCAACGGCCGTGGCGATGCCTATGCCCAGGACAATCTGGTGCTGTTCAGTTGGGCCAAGCAGAACCCCGGCTATCGGGTGCTCGAGCAGACACTGGGCGCCGAAGCGCCGATCGCACCGGCGGTGAAGAAGGGCAATGTCGAGCTGCGTGATTGGGTCAATGCCGAGTTGGCGAAGCTGGGGGAAGAGAAATACCTGCTCAAGCTGTACGACCAATATGTGCGCAAGGAACTGAGCGATGACACCAAGCCTGAGAGCGTGATTGTCGAGGGTGGGAAGTGGCAGGGGTGACTCTCTGATTTTGGGTAGACCTTCCTATTGCTATCGCGAGCAAGCTCGCTCCCACA
>NZ_JAOSHO010000576.1 GCF_025917275.1 Pseudomonas agronomica
CAGGCGTAACAGGCGCAACAGGCGCAACAGGCGCAACAGGCTTCACGCGGACAACGCGCTGATCAGCTCACGATTGAACGCCGGAATGTCGTCGGGCTGACGGCTGCTGATCCAGGTTCCGTCCTTGACCACTTCCTGGTCGACCCAGTTCGCGCCGGCATTGACCAGGTCGTCCTTGAGGGTCTTGTAGCTGGTCATGGTCTTGCCCTTGACCAATCCGCTCGACACCAGCAACCAGCCGCCGTGGCAGATCACCGCGATGGGTTTGCCCGCCGCCTCGAAGCCCTTGACCAGGTTCTGGGCGTCGGGGTCGATGCGGATGGTGTCGGAATTCTGCACGCCGCCGGGCAGCACCACGGCATCGTATTGGTCGATATTGGCGGCCTTGAAGGTCAGGTCGACCTTGAAGTCGTCGGCTGGCTTGTCATGGTTCCAGCCTTTGACCTGGCCTTCGCTGGCCGAGACGATCTCCACCTTGGCCCCGGCCTGCTCCAGCGCCTGCTTGGGGCCGGTCAGTTCGGCCTGTTCGAAACCGTTTGTCACCAGGATGGCCACGCGTTTGTCATTCAGGGAGCCAGGCATGAAAAATCTCCTCAAGCTGAGTGGGTTGGCTGCCGACCTAAGCTTTGTTGCTGGCTTGCGGTCGACCCTACAAAGTCCGAAGCCGAGGCATGAATGAAAGTTCCACCCATCTACCCGGCGGTGTGTCGGATTCGTCCTTAACGGTTAGAATCCTCGCCTGGCCCAGAGTGCGTACCCATGTCCCAAGAGCTTTCCGCCGAACAGATCCAACAGTCCTTGCAAGGCATCAGCGTGCCGCCCCAACCGCAAATCATGGTGGATTTGCAGATGGAGCAGTACATGCCCGACCCGGACCTGGAGACCATCGCCAAGCTGATATCCCAGGACCCGGGTCTCTCGGGCGCGTTGCTCAAGATCGTCAATTCGCCGTATTACGGCCTGAGCAACAAGATCACCTCGATCCAGCGCGCGGTGAACCTGCTGGGCAGCCGTTCGATCATCAACCTGATCAATGCGCAGTCCATCAAGGGCGAATTGCACGATGACACGATCGTCACCCTGAATCGCTTCTGGGACACCGCCCAGGATGTGGCGATGACCTGCCTGACCCTCGCCAAGCGCGTCGGCCTGCAGAACGGTGACGAAGCCTATGCCCTGGGCTTGTTCCATGATTGCGGCATACCGCTGATGCTCAAGCAATTCCCGACTTACATGAACGTGCTGGAGGAGGCCTACGCCAATGCCAGCGCCGAGTGCCGGGTGGTCGATACCGAGAACCGCGTGTTCAATACCAACCATGCGGTGGTCGGTTACTACACGTCCAAATCCTGGCGCCTGCCGGATCACGTCAGCCAGGCCATCGCCAATCACCACAACGCCCTGGCGATCTTCAGCGACGAAACGTCGCGCAATAACAGCCCACTGAAGAACCTGCTGGCGATCCTCAAGATGTCGGAGAACATTTGCGCCTCCCATCGCGTGCTGGGCAACCAGGCCGACGATCACGAGTGGGATTGCGTCGGGCCGCTGGTGCTCGATTACATCGGGTTGTCGGAATATGATTTCCAGACCCAGAAACAGGAAATTCGCGACCTCGCCACTCGTTGAGTGCCGGTGTTCGCCTGATTCGAGAGCCCCAATGCCAGAACTGCCGGAAGTCGAAACCACGCGCCGCGGAATCGCGCCACACCTTGAAGGGCAGCGGGTCAGTCGCGTGGTGGTCCGCGACCGCCGCTTGCGCTGGCCGATCCCGGAAGACCTCGATGTGCGCCTCTCGGGCCAGCGCATCGTGCAAGTGGAGCGGCGGGCCAAGTACCTGCTGATCAACGCCGAGGTCGGCACGTTGATCAGCCATCTGGGCATGTCCGGCAACTTGCGGCTGGTCGAGATCGGCATGCCGGCCGCCAAGCATGAGCATGTCGACATCGAACTGGAGTCCGGCCTGGCCTTGCGTTACACCGACCCTCGCCGTTTCGGCGCGATGCTCTGGAGCCTGGATCCGCTCAACCATGAGCTGTTGATTCGCCTCGGCCCCGAGCCCTTGACCGATCTGTTCGATGGCGAACGACTCTTCCAGCTGTCGCGCGGGCGTTCGATGGCGGTCAAGCCGTTCATCATGGATAACGCGGTGGTGGTGGGCGTGGGCAATATCTACGCGACCGAAGCGCTGTTCGCCGCCGGGATCGACCCGCGTCGCGAAGCGGGAGGCATCTCGCGGGCGCGCTATTTGAAACTGGCGATCGAGATCAAGCGCATCCTTGCCCATGCCATCGAGCGCGGCGGCACCACGCTGCGGGACTTTATCGGCGGGGATGGCCAGCCGGGCTATTTCCAGCAGGAACTGTTCGTCTACGGCCGTGGCGGGGAGCTCTGCAAAGTCTGTGGCACGGGGCTGCGGGAAATCCGCCTGGGCCAGCGCGCCAGCGTCTGGTGTCCACGCTGCCAGAGATGATTTGTCCTACGGTCTATAGTCAGTTATCAGACTGCTTAGCCGAAGGATGGCCTCATGAATCTGTTTCGACCTATCGTTCTGGTGCTCTTGCTGGGCGCCAGCTTGCCTGTCTTTGCGAACACCGAGAGTAGTGACCCGCGCTACACCATCCAGAACCCGCCGGCCTACGCCATGATCGGCGATTTGCTGATTGCACGTCCGTTGCTGCTGGCTGCCACCGTGATTGGCGCCGGGGCGTTTGTCGTGTCGTTGCCCTTCACCGCGCTGGGCGGTGGGGTTGGCGATGCGGGGAAGGCGCTGGTGGTGGATCCGGCAAAAGCCACGTTCGTGCGATGCCTGGGGTGTATCGGGGAGGGGTTTGAGCGGCAGGAGTGAAGTCGACAGTTAAAACTTGGCTATGACTGAGGATCC
>NZ_JAOSHO010000577.1 GCF_025917275.1 Pseudomonas agronomica
CGGGAGCAAGCTCCCTCGCCACGAGAACTTGGTGAACCAGAATCAATACTCTGTCCACGTACTTTTCAACTGTACTCTCGCCCCAAACCCAATCGAACTTCTCCCCTCGCCCCCACCTCTACCGGACAAGCCCATCGCCCCGGTAATCGCATGGATCTTGTCATTGCCCGCCCCGAAGGCCTGTATTGTCCGCCGGGAGATTTCTACATCGATCCCTGGCGCCCAGTGGAACGCTCGGTCATCACCCACGCCCACGGTGACCATGCGCGCGGCGGCAACCAGCATTACCTGGCAGCGGCACCCGGCGAAGGCATCCTGCGCTCCCGACTGGGCCAGGACATCAACCTGCAAACCCTGCCCTACGGCGAGCGCCTGCAACATCACGGCGTCACCTTGAGCTTTCACCCTGCCGGCCACGTGCTGGGCTCGGCCCAGGTGCGGCTGGAACATCAAGGCGAGGTGTGGGTGGCGTCCGGCGATTACAAAGTCGAGCCCGACGGCACCTGTGCGCCGTTCGAACCGGTGAAATGTCATACGTTCATCACCGAATCCACCTTCGGCCTGCCGATTTATCGCTGGCAACCCCAGGCGCAGATCTTCGAGGAAATCAACCAATGGTGGCGCGGGAACATTGCCGTCGGCCGGGCCAGCGTGTTGCTCTGTTATTCCTTTGGCAAGGCTCAGCGAATTCTCCATGGCATCGACGCAAGCCTCGGGCCGATCCTCGCCCATGGTGCGGTGGAGCCACTGAATCGGGTTTATCGCGAGGCAGGGGTGCGTTTGCCGCCAACCCTCTACGCCGGCGATGTCAAAAAGAATGACCCGATCATGGGCCAGGCCTTGGTCATCGCCCCACCCTCCGCCGGTGGAAGCACGTGGATGCGTCGGTTCGGCGACTACAGCGATGGCTTCGCCAGCGGCTGGATGCGCTTGCGCGGCACGCGTCGGCGTCGTGGCGTGGACCGGGGCTTCGTATTGTCCGACCACGCCGACTGGCCGGGCCTGCTCTGGGCAATCGAACAGACCGGTGCCGAGCGGGTGATGGTGACCCATGGCTCGGTGGCGGTGCTGGTGCGCCATCTGCGCGAACAAGGCCTCGACGCGCAAGGTTTCACGACGGAGTACGGAGACGATGAAGAGGACATCGCCTCGGCGGTCGGCACGGCTGGGGATGCTTCATGAAAGCCTTCGCCGAGCTGTACGCCGAACTGGACGCCACCACGTCCAGCAACGCCAAGCTGGCCGCCATGCAGGATTATTTCGCCAAGGCGCCCGCCGAGGACGCCGCCTGGGCGGTTTACTTCCTGTCCGGTGGGCGACCACGGCAGTTGGTGCCCGTGAAAATCCTCCGGGAGCTGGCGGTCCAGGTGTCCGGTTTGTCATTGTGGTTGTTCGAGGAAAGTTATCAGGCCGTGGGCGACCTGGCCGAAACCATCTCGCTGGTATTGCCGGAATCGACCCACAGCTCCGACGCAGGCCTGGCGCAGTGGATCGAGGAAAAGCTGCTGCCGTTACGCGGCGAGTCGCCCGACGTGCTGGCCGAACGATTGCCGGCGCTGTGGGCACAGCTCGACCGGCCAAGCCTGATGCTGTGCATCAAGCTCATCACCGGCAGTTTCCGCGTCGGCGTGTCCAAGCTGTTGGTGACCCGGGCATTGGCCGCCATGGCCGGACTGGACAGCAAACGGGTGGCCCAACGACTGGTGGGCTACACCGATCTGTCCCATCGCCCCACGGCGGCCCGCTACCTCAAGCTGATCGCCGTCGAGTCCGATGACGAACATGCCCAGCGCGGCGGCCAGCCTTATCCGTTCTTCCTGGCCCATGCGTTGTCTGCGCCAGTGGATCAATTCGACGCACTGCTGGGGCCGGCCAGCGACTGGCAAGTGGAATGGAAATGGGACGGGATCCGCGCCCAGGTGATCAAGCGCGACGGACATTTGTGGGTGTGGTCACGAGGCGAGGACCTGGTGACTGAACGCTTTCCGGAATTGCATCCCCTGGCCCAGGCGTTGCCCGACGGTACGGTGATCGACGGCGAAATCGTGGTCTGGAAAGCCCCCGAGTCAGTCACCGAGGACGCCTTCGACCCGGAGGCACCGCTGCAACCGGCCGTGCAGCCCTTCGCGTTGTTGCAACAACGTATCGGTCGCAAGACCTTGGGCAAGAAAATCCTTGAAGACGCCCCCGTGGTGGTGATGGCCTACGATCTGTTGGAATGGCAAGGCGAGGATTGGCGCAGCCGGCCCCAGGCCGAGCGCCGCGAGCAATTGGAAACCCTGGTTGCCCGCTGCCACAGCCCCGTGCTGTTGCCATCGCCCGTCGTGACCGGCCAGGACTGGCTCGACCTCGCCCGCCAACGCGAAGCATCTCGTAGCCTGGGCGTCGAAGGCATGATGCTCAAGGCCCGCAACGCCCTGTACGGTGTCGGCCGGACCAAGGACATGGGCGTCTGGTGGAAATGGAAAATCGACCCCTTCAGCGTCGACGCCGTATTGATCTACGCCCAACGCGGCCATGGCCGACGCGCCAGCCTGTACAGCGACTACACCTTCGCCGTGTGGGACAACCCGCCCGGCAGTCGCGAGCGTACTCTCGTGCCATTTGCCAAGGCGTATTCAGGCCTGACCGATGAGGAGATGCGCCAGGTCGACAGCATCGTGCGCAAGACCACGGTGGAAAAATTCGGCCCGGTGAGCAGCGTGACGCCGACCCTGGTGTTCGAACTGGGCTTCGAAGGCATCGCCTTGTCCAAGCGCCACAAGAGCGGGATCGCGGTGCGGTTTCCACGGATGTTGCGTTGGCGCAAGGACAAGAGCGTCGATGAGGCCGACACCCTGGCAACCCTTCAGGACCTGCTGAAATAACACCGCTCCC
>NZ_JAOSHO010000578.1 GCF_025917275.1 Pseudomonas agronomica
TGGCAAGGTTGATCCTGTGGTCATCCACTACAGGGAGCCTGCCCCATGTCCGAATCCACCACCTTTGATCTGCCGATCTCCGGCATGACCTGTGCCAGCTGCGCCGGACGGGTCGAGCGAGCCTTGAGCAAAGTCACCGGCGCCAGTGCTGTCAGTGTCAACCTGGCGACCGAACAGGCGCGAATCCAGGCCCCGGCGGACAGCTTGCCAGCGCTGATGCAAGCCGTTGAACAGGCCGGCTACAGCGTCCCTGTCCACACCCTGGAATTGAACATCGAAGGCATGACCTGCGCATCCTGCGTCGGGCGCATCGAACGGGCGCTGGGTAAAATCGCCGGCGTGAACCGGGTCAGCGTCAACCTCGCCAACGAGCGGGCGCACCTCGAGTTGCTCGGGCAGGTTGATCCGCAAACGCTCATCGATGCGGTCAAGCGCGCCGGTTACGATGCCAGCGTGTGGCAGGCCGAGACACCTCAAAAAAACCAAACCGATCACCTGCACCGCGAACGCCTGGCCTTGCTGATGGCGATCCTGCTGTCCGTCCCGCTGGTCTTGCCGATGCTGTTGCAGCCGTTCGGCGTCCACTGGATGCTGCCAGCCTGGGTGCAATTCGCGTTGGCGACGCCGGTGCAATTCATCTTCGGGGCGCGTTTTTACATCGCAGCTTTCAAAGCGGTACGCGCCGGAGCCGGGAACATGGACCTGCTGGTCGCCCTGGGGACCAGCGCCGGTTACGGGCTGAGCCTCTATGAATGGGCGATTGCCCAGCCCGGCAGCATGCCGCATTTGTATTTCGAAGCCTCAGCCGTGGTGATCGCCCTGGTATTGCTCGGCAAATACCTGGAAAGCCGCGCCAAACGACAAACCGCCAGTGCCATCCGTGCCCTCGAAGCCTTGCGACCGGAGCGGGCAATTCAAGTGATAGATGGCGAAGAACAGGACGTCGCCATTAGCGCCCTGCGCCTGGATGACCTGGTGTTGGTCAAGCCCGGCGAACGTTTCCCGGTGGACGGTGAGGTGATCGAAGGCCAGAGTCATGCCGACGAGGCGCTGATCAGCGGCGAAAGCCTGCCCGTGCCCAAGCGGCCCGGTGATAAAGTCACCGGCGGCGCGATCAACGGTGAAGGCCGCCTGCTGGTGCGCACCCAGGCCCTGGGCACCGAGACGGTGTTGGCGCGCATCATCCGCCTGGTGGAAGACGCCCAGGCAGCCAAGGCGCCCATCCAGAAGCTGGTGGATAAAGTCAGCCAGGTATTCGTACCCGTCGTGTTGATCCTGGCCCTCGCCACGTTGGTCGGCTGGTGGCTGTACGGGGCGCCGCTGGAAACCGCGCTGATCAATGCCGTCGCCGTGCTGGTGATTGCCTGCCCATGCGCCCTGGGCCTGGCGACACCGACGGCGATCATGGCCGGTACCGGCGTGGCCGCCCGCCACGGAATTCTGATCAAGGATGCCGAGGCGCTGGAACGTGCTCATGAAGTCAGCACGGTGGTCTTTGACAAGACCGGGACCCTGACGTCTGGCACGCCGCGCATCGCTCACCTGGCCGCCCTTGATGGAGACGAAGACATCCTGCTGAGCCTGGCCGGCGCCTTGCAACGCGGCAGCGAGCATCCCTTGGCCAAAGCGGTGCTGGACGCCTGCAGCGAGCGTGGCTTGACCGTACCGGACATCAGCGACAGCCAGTCCCTGACCGGGCGCGGCATTGTCGGCAGCCTCGACGGACGCCGCCTGGCCTTGGGTAATCAACGCCTGCTGGAGGAACTGGGCCTGACACCCGGCTCGCTGGGGGAATCGGCGCGAGCCTGGGAGACCGAAGGTCGAACCCTGTCCTGGTTGATCGAACAAGGCGCCACCCCTCGGGTCCTGGGCCTGTTCGCCTTCGGCGATACCCTTAAGCCTGGCGCCAGCGCCGCCGTTCAAGCGTTGAATCAACGCGATATCGCCAGCCACTTGCTCACGGGGGACAACCGCGGCAGTGCCCAGGTGGTCGCTCAAGCGCTGGGGATCGCCAATGTCCACGCGCAAGTGTTGCCGGCTGATAAATCCGCCATCGTTCAAGCATTGAAAAAACACGCCGTGGTGGCGATGGTCGGCGACGGCATCAATGACGCCCCCGCCCTGGCTGCCGCCGACATCGGCATTGCCATGGGCGGCGGCACGGACGTGGCGATGCACGCCGCCGGCATCACCCTGATGCGCGGTGATCCGCGCCTGGTTCCAGCGGCATTGGACATCAGCCGCAAGACCTACGCCAAGATCCGCCAGAATCTGTTCTGGGCCTTCGTCTACAACCTGATCGGCATCCCGCTGGCAGCCTTCGGCTGGCTCAATCCGGTACTGGCCGGCGCAGCGATGGCGCTGTCCAGCGTCAGCGTGGTGAGCAATGCATTATTGTTGAAGTTCTGGACACCCAAGCACTTGGAGGACAAGCGATGAACATCGGCGAAGCCGCCCGCCAGAGCGGCCTTAGCGCGAAGATGATCCGGTATTACGAATCCATCGGCCTGCTCAGGGCGGCCCATCGCACCGACAGCGGCTACCGGATCTACGGCACGGACGATCTGCACACACTGGCCTTCATCAAGCGCTCCCGCGACCTGGGGTTTTCACTGGAAGAGGTCAGTAAATTGCTGACGCTCTGGCAGGACCGCGAACGCGCCAGCGCCGACGTCAAGGCGCTCGCTCGGCAACATATCGACGAGCTGAACCAGAAAATCCGCGAACTGGCGGAACTGCGCGATACCCTCCAGGACCTGGTGGAACACTGCCAGGGCGACCATCGTCCCGACTGCCCGATTCTCAAGGAGTTGGCGTCGGGATGCTGCTAGCACTCATGCCCTGTGGGAGCGAGCCTGGACTGGAAAACCCGGCC
>NZ_JAOSHO010000579.1 GCF_025917275.1 Pseudomonas agronomica
ATCGCGAGCAAGCTCGCTCCCACATTGGGATTTATGTCAGGCCAACCAGCTGGTTACAAATCCGCCTCCTGCACCACCCTCACCTTCTCCGCATCCAACGCATACGCCGCGCTCGCGAGATCGTTGTCGACCTTCTCGATCTTCAACGTACCGGTAACCCACAGCGGGGTGTAGATGTCGTCCAGTTTCAGGCCCTTGGGATAGCGCACCAGCACCAGTTGATTAGGCGGCGGTGGCGGGACGTGGATGCAGGCACCCGGGTAAGGCACCAGGAAGAACAGCGTGCTGCGGCCCTTGGCATCGCTTTCCAGGGGGACCGGATAGCCACCGATGCGAATGTGCTTGTCGTTCATCGACGCCACGGTCTTGGTCGAATACATCACCGCCGGCAAGCCTTTGCTTTGCTTCAAGCCACCTTTTTCGGTAAAGGTGCCGTTGGCTTCGGGGGAGTTGTGATCGATTTCGGGCATGGCCTCAAGGGCTTTCTGGTCCGACTTGGGCATCAGTTCGAGCCAGTCGGTTTCCGGCAGCTCGGCGGCGTGGGCCAGGCCACTGCCCAGCAAAAGAAGGGTCAACACTAGACGGCGCATGAAAGGGCTCGGCAATGAGTGAAATGAAAACGCCGGGCAGTTTAGCCCTCTCCGCGCGCCGCGCAGAGAGGGCTTGATCAAGTTTAATCAGTTTCTTTTGATCAGGCCGTAGATCACCAGCAGCACAATCGCGCCCACCAGGGCACCGATAAAGCCTGCGCCTTGGCCGGCCTGGTAGATGCCCAGGGCCTGGCCGCCATAAGTGGCTGCCAACGAACCGCCAATACCGAGCAGGATGGTCATGATCCAGCCCATGCTGTCATCGCCAGGCTTCAGGAAGCGCGCGAGCAGGCCAACGATCAAGCCGATAAAAATGGTTCCGATGATTCCCATTGCATTTCCCTCTGATTAGACGCAAAGCCAAAACCTGGTCAGGTTTTGGCACTTAGCCATGAGAGAGGTTAGCCGATGAATGGTTCCACCGCAGGTGCAGACTATTGTTCGGCGATCAGCGTCTCGACCTTGATGATCTGCTGGGCCAGGGTGTCCCGATCGGCGCAACGCAGGTTGGCGTGACCGACCTTGCGCCCGGCTTTGAAGGCCTTGCCATAGTGGTGCAGGTGGCAGTCGGCAATCGCCAGGACTTTCTCGGTGTGCGGTACTTTGCCGATGAAGTTCAGCATCGCGCTTTCACCGACCTTGGCGGTCGAACCCAACGGCAGCCCGGCCACCGCCCGCAGGTGGTTTTCGAACTGGCTGCACTCGGCGCCTTCGGTGGTCCAGTGTCCGGAGTTATGGACGCGCGGGGCGATTTCGTTGGCCTTGAGGCCGCCATCCACTTCGAAGAACTCGAACGCCATGACGCCGACGTAATCGAGCTGCTTGAGCACCCGGCTGGAGTAGTCTTCGGCCAGGGCTTGCAGCGGATGGTCAGTGCTGGCGACGGACAGCTTGAGAATGCCGTCCTTGTGGGTGTTGTGCACCAGCGGGTAGAAGCGGATTTCACCGTCGCGGGCGCGCACGGCAATCAGCGAGACTTCACCGGTGAACGGTACGAAACCTTCCAGCAGGCAACCGACACTGCCCAGCTCGGCAAAGGTGCCGGCGACGTCTTCGGGGTTGCGCAAGACCTTCTGGCCCTTGCCGTCGTAACCCAGGGTGCGGGTCTTGAGCACGGCCGGCAGGCCGATGGCCGCGACAGCGGCTTCAAGGTCAGCCTGGGATTGGATGTCGGCGAAGGCCGGCGTCGGAATGCCCAGGTCCTTGAACATGTTCTTTTCGAACCAGCGGTCGCGGGCGATGCGCAGGGCTTCGGCGCTCGGGTAGACCGGGACGAACTGGGACAGGAAGGCAACGGTTTCGGCCGGGACGCTTTCGAATTCGAAGGTCACCAGGTCGACTTCATCGGCCAACTGGCGCAGGTGATCCTGATCGCCGTAGTCGGCCCGAAGGTGTTCACCCAAGGCAGCGGCACAGGCGTCCGGCGCCGGGTCCAGGAAAGCGAAGTTCATCCCCAGCGGGGTTCCCGCCAGGGCCAACATGCGACCCAACTGGCCGCCACCGATTACACCGATCTTCATTCGTCAACAACCTCAGGCAATGCGTGGGTCTGGATTGTCCAGGACGCTGTCTGTCTGCTCAGCGCGGAATTTTTTCAGCACGGTATGAAACTGTGGGTGCTTGGCGCCCAGGATACTCGCCGACAGCAGGGCCGCGTTGATCGCGCCGGCCTTGCCGATGGCCAGGGTCGCGACCGGGATGCCGGCCGGCATCTGCACGATCGACAGCAGCGAATCGACACCCGAGAGCATCGAGGATTGCACCGGCACACCCAACACCGGCAGGTGGGTCTTGGCCGCACACATGCCTGGCAGGTGGGCCGCGCCACCGGCACCGGCGATGATCACTTCGATGCCGCGCGCCTCGGCTTCTTCGGCGTACTGGAACAGCAGGTCCGGGGTACGGTGGGCGGACACCACTTTCACCTCGTAAGGGATGCCGAGCTTTTCCAGCATATCGGCGGTGTGGCTAAGGGTGGACCAATCGGACTTGGAGCCCATGATCACGCCAACCAGTGCACTCATCGTCGTGCCTCTTCTCTCTGGGCGCCCTCGGGCGCGTCAAAAAACAACAAGCCACGCAGGAAACCGGCGTGGCTTGTTGTACGAATGATGGCCGGGTGAACCGACCGAAGGCCGGGCAGTATACCGAAAATGACGAATTAAACGCACTTTCGCCGACCATCTGTCATTTGCGCTGGAGCAGCGGTTTTATTGACTCGCAGGTCAGCAGAAAAATGCCTCAGATCCCTGTGGGAGCGAGCTTGCTCGCGAT
>NZ_JAOSHO010000058.1 GCF_025917275.1 Pseudomonas agronomica
CTTGAACAGCGTCGCCAGGGGAATCGCGAAGAATACCCCCCAGAACCCCCATAACCCGCCAAACAACAGCACCGCACAGATAATCGCCACTGGGTGCAGATTCACCGCCTCGGAAAACAGCAGCGGTACCAGCACGTTGCCGTCCAGCGTCTGGATGATTCCGTAGACCGCCATCAGGTAGATGAACTGATCGCTCCAGCCCCACTGGAACAGTGCAATCAGCGCCACCGGCACCGTCACGACCACGGTGCCGACGTAAGGCACCACCACGGAAATACCCACCAGCAAGGCCAGCAACGCTGCATAGTTGAGGCCCAGGGCGACGAAGCCGATGTACGTCACGCCGCCACAGATGAAGATCTCGATGACCTTGCCGCGGATGTAATTGGCGATCTGTCGGTTCATTTCCTGGGCGACCCGAGTGATCAGCGCCCGTTCACGCGGCAGATAACCGCGGACCCAGCGCCCGATCATCTCCCGATCCTTGAGGAAGAAAAACACCAGGATCGGCACCAGCACCAGATAGATCATGATGTTCACCAGCAGCGGCAAGCTGGACAGGGAAAACGTCAACGCCCACTGGCCGAACTTGCCGATCTCACCGCGCACCACTTCGATCGTCTGCAGCACCTGTTCATCCGAGACCAGATGGGGATAGCGTTCAGGCAGTAACAGCAGCAGCGATTGCCACTTGGCGAGCATCCCGGGCAGCTCGTTGAACAAGGTCACCAACTGATGCCAGAGCAAGGGCACGATCACCACCAGGAACACCACAAGGAGCCCCATGAACAAGGCGAACACCAGCGCCACCGCCAAGGAACCCGGCAGCCGCATACGCTCCAGCGTGGTGACCAGCCCTTGCATCAGGTACGCCAACACCATCCCCGCCAGCACGGGCGCGAGCATGCCGCCCAAGGTCAGGACCGCGGTGAACCCCAAGAACAGCAGCACGGCCAACACAACGGCTTCTTCATCCGAGAAGTAGCGCTGGATCCAGTCGCGTAACACTTTGAACATTAAAAATCCTTATAGGAGGGCTGTCGGCTTTCAGGCCTTTTTCAACCAATAACGGTAAACGCCGTTCTCGTCCTCTTCGCGCAGCAGCGTATGACCGGCCAACCGGGCAAAGGTGCGGAAATCACGCTGGGAGCCCGCGTCCGTGGCGGTTACCTTGAGCACGGCGCCACTGGCCAGGCGATTGAGTTCCAACTTGGCCTTGAGCAACGGCAACGGGCAATTCAGGCCGCTGGCGTCCAGTTCGGCATCGTGGGCTACATCATCGGTCATTGCTTCACTCCGCAACAGGTCGTCGAGCCGCCTAGAATATCTGGTCCCGGACACGCTGTCCGGCTACAGTAAGGTCTTTGTCGACTAAGGCTTCGTGCATGACATTTCTGCGCCCCACCCTGCTGACGCTCGCTTGCCTGCTCGCCTCACCGGGCTTCGCCGACGACCTGCCGTCACTTGGCGATGCCAGTTCTGCCATCGTCTCGCCGGAACAGGAGCACCAGTTGGGTCGCGCCTGGCTGGCCCTGCTGCGTAGCCAGGTCTCGCAGCTCAATGACCCGCAACTCAAGGACTACGTCGAAACCAGCGTCTACAAATTGGTTGAAACCAGCCAGGTCAATGACCGGCGCCTGGAATTCATCCTGATCAACAGCCCACAGCTCAACGCGTTCGCCGCACCCGGCGGAATCGTCGGGGTCAACGGCGGCCTGTTCCTCAACGCGCAGACTGAAGGCGAATACGCCTCGGTCATGGCCCACGAACTGGCGCACTTGTCGCAGCGCCACTTCGCCCGTGGCGTGGAAGCCCAACAGCGTATGCAAGTGCCAATGATGGCGGCGCTGCTGGCCGGCATCGTGGTTGCCGCCGCCGGTGGCGGTGACGCCGGGATTGCCGCCATCGCCGGAACCCAGGCCGCTGCCATCCAGGAACAAAGGCGCTTCTCGCGCCAGAACGAGCAAGAAGCCGACCGCATCGGCATCCAGAATTTGGAAAAGGCCGGCTATGACCCACGGTCGATGCCGACCATGTTCGAACGGCTGATGCGCCAGTACCGGTTTGACGCCCGTCCCCCCGAGTTCCTGCTGACTCACCCGGTTACCGAGTCGCGTATCGCCGACACCCGCAACCGCGCCGAACAAGCCAAGCCGGGGGGCATCGAGGACAGCATGCGCTATCAACTGATTCGTGCACGGGTCCAGTTGACGTATGAAGAAACCCCAGGGCTGGCCGCCAAGCGCTTCCGCGCATTGCTCGACGAAAACCCGAAGAACGACGTGGCCCGCTATGGTCTGGCAATTGCCCAGGTCAAGGGCGGCCAGTTGAATGAGGCCCGTGAAAACCTCAAGCCGCTGCTGGCCAAATCACCCAACGAGATTATCTACAACCTGGCCCAGGTGGATCTGGACATCACCAGCAACAAGCTGCCAGACGCTCAATCTCGGGTCGATCGGCTGCTGGCCCAGTACCCGGGCAATTACCCGCTCAACCAGGTCCGCGTCGACCTGCTGCTCAAGCAGAATCGTCCCGCCGATGCGGAAAAAGCGCTGGAGACTCTGCTCAAGAGCCGTCCGGACGATCCGGACGTCTGGTACATGGTGGCGGAGACGCGTGGCTTGTCGGGCAATATCATCGGTTTGCACCAGGCCCGCGCCGAGTATTTCGCGCTGGTCGGAGACTATCGTCAGGCCATCCAACAGCTGGACTTCGCCAAACGACGCGCGGGGAGCAATTTCCCGTTGTCGTCGCGCATCGATGCCCGGCAGCGAGAGCTCATGGAACAAGAGCGGATGGTCAAGGACATGATGGGTTGAATATCCATCAGGCATAAAAAAACCGCCTCGACTCGAGGCGGTTTTTTTCAGCTCGGCTTATTCGGCCAGCTTGAAGGTAATGAAGCTTGCACGCCCCTGACGCAGGACACGCATCGATACCGAGCGGTTCTTCGGCAGCGCCTTGGCGATGTCGGTGAACTCCTTGGCGGAGCCGATGGCCTGGTTGTTCAGGTGCGTAATGATGTCGCCAGGTTGCAGGCCGATCAGTGCAGCAGGACCGTCCTGCACTTCCTTGATCACCACGCCACCCTGCAATTCCAGGGTGCGCTTCTGCTCTTCAGTCAGCTCGACCACCGCAACACCGAGGCGATTGCTGCTGCGCTCGACGCCGGACTTGGGCTGCGATTCGAGTTCTTTACCCTCTTCCGGGATCGCGCCGACGGTCAACTCGACATTCTTGCGCTTGCCTTCGCGGATCACTTCCAGGTTGGCCTTCGCGCCAGCCTTGAGCGCGCCCACTAGATGGGGCAGGTCGGCGGACATGATGATTGGCTGGCCATTGAGGCTGAGGATCACGTCACCCACCTGCAAGCCGCCCTTGGCGGCCGGGCCACCTTCTTGAATCTGCGCAACCAACGCACCGGCGGGTTTCTCCAGCCCGAACGACTCAGCCAGGTCCTTGTTCACTTCCTGGATGACCACGCCCAACCAACCCCGGCTGACCTTGCCCTCGCTTTTCAACTGGTTGGATACATCCATGGCGACATCGATCGGAATGGCGAACGAAACGCCCATGAAACCGCCCGAACGGGTGTAGATCTGGGAGTTGATGCCCACCACCTCACCATTGAGGTTGAACAACGGGCCACCGGAATTGCCCGGGTTGATCGGCACGTCGGTCTGGATGAAGGGCACATAGTTTTCGTTCGGCAGGCTACGCCCGATGGCGCTGACAATACCTTGGGTCACGGTGTGGTCGAAACCGAACGGCGAACCGATGGCGACGACCCATTGACCGGCTTTCAAGTCCTGGGATTTGCCCAGCTTGAGCACCGGCAGGTCCTTGCCGTCGATCTTCAACAGGGCCACATCGGAGCGCGGGTCGGTACCAATCAGCTTGGCCTTCAGCTCGCTGCGGTCGGCCAGGCGCACCAGGATCTCATCGGCATCGGCGATCACGTGGTTGTTGGTCAGGATGTAGCCATCCGGCGAAATGATGAAGCCCGACCCTAGGGACTGGGCTTCACGCTGGCGACCGCCGCCCGGTGAACGCGGTTGCTGCGGCATACCGCGCTCGAAGAACTCGCGCAGCATCGGCGGCAGGCCCTCCAGGTCCGGCATCTGCTGATCCGAGACACGGCGATCCGGCAGCTTCTGCGTGGTACTGATGTTCACGACAGCGGGCGAAGCCTGTTCGACCAATTGTGTGAAGTCCGGTAATTCCACTGCCACGGCAGGAACGGCCTGACCGAGGACCAGCACGGTGGCAAATATGGAAAGGTAGGTTTTCAAGCGTGGTATCGACATACGGCTCCCGTTACGACGAGCATGGTTAAGCGATATGGAGCAAGGACTACCGGAGAACGATACGCCGGTATTATTGTTCCGCAAACAGACAAGGCCAGAGCCGAGCGGCTCTGACCTAATAGAAAAAAATTGGTTTTTTTGCAAATGAAAATGCTGACAGGAAGTTTCGGCATTTCGATCAAGCCTTGGCGTCATCGGCCTCTTGCGCAATCGAGCCACCTGAGCGCTGTGCTATTGGGCTGACGCGACATCGGAGCGCATGGACAGCGCGATCCGTTCCGCGGTGCCAATGGGAATCTCACCTACCACCGTGACCATCATCTCGCCTTGGGGCGTGGTGAGACGACGAGAAACAGCAGCCGTCGGACCCAGCTGGGTACGAGTATCGGTTGCGGTGGCGCCATTGAGCGGTTCCAGGAATACCGAGAAACGAGCGAGCCCGTCGTCGTACATGAGGCTATTGACCTGGATCTTGGTGTCCGGATCATTGCGTGCCACGCTGCTGGTCAGTTCAAAGCCAGGCGGAAGCCAGTCTGAGTGCCAGGTAGTCTTCACGGCGGTAGCTTTATTGGAATCCTGAACGACAGCCTTGCACTCGGCACTGGCTTGCAAGTCACCTTCCGAAGGCTCGGCAGTGTTCAGACGAGTGAACTGGAAGCGTTCGAGTAACTGGCCCTTGTCATTCAGCAACAAGGACTTGAGCGGCAATCCGGTCTCTTTGTCCAGATGCAGCTCGAAGCCATAGCGATGCTGGTCTTTAGGGGTCAGGGCGACAATGACAGCCTGACGCCCGGCCACGCGCGACTTGCCGATAACGGCGAGGTCATACCAATTCTTGAGTTTTTGCGGATCGAGCGCACGTGCAGTGCCATCAGGCGTGTTTCCCAGCCCGGCGATCAAGGTGCCGCTGACGCATTGAGTATGTCCATCAATGCGCATGACCTCCTGTGCCGAACCGTCGAGCTGGAGCAACCGCTCGCGGACTTTGCCATCCTGGACGCGATGCCAGATGTTATGGGTAGAAAAACTACCGTTACGCTCGTAAACGAAAGTGCCCTGGAAGCTCTGCTGTTGCTCGGCCTGACTCAGACGATTGAGCCAGTCCTGAGCTTCTCCGGCATAGGCTGGAGCCACACACCAGCCACCGAGCAGAAGCGAAACGAGAGGTATGGCGCGCATGGTCCTCCTTAACGGTTTTCCAGACTGGCTGCACGGGCATATGGCAGAGCGCTTTCAGTCCCTTTCAACGCAGCTTGCTGGGCATGCTGGCGCAGATAGTTGGGCAGGCGCTGGTCGTGCCAGCCTGGCTGTCCCTGCAGAACCCCGTTGGTCATGGGACCAGCAGCTTCCGAACTTTCGCTGTAGCCGGCCAGAACCGCAGGGCCTTTGACCTGTGGCGTCGCCAGGCTTGGCTGGTTGGACTGCTGCGCCATTTGCACGCCAGCGATCTCATCCTGGTTGTACAGACGCACACCCGCCAACACAGCTACCGTGACCGAAGCGGCAACAGCCAGTCGGCCCAGGCTACGCCATGGTCCGCGGGAAGCTTTCGCCGGTACGGCTTCATCAGCCAATGCAGCAGAAACCGCCGCAGCGATATCCAGACGCGGAAGCAGCAGATCCTTGTGCATGACAGCCCGGGCAATCTGGTAACGAGCCCAGGTCTCACGGGTTTCAACATCGTCAAAGGCATTCAATACCCGACGCAATTCCAATTCGTCCGCTTCGTTATCCATCACTGCGGACAGCGATTCCTGCAGGGCTTCACGACTCATGGCGTTCCTCTCTTGGCTGTCGCCGCTGTCTCAGTTTTCCTGCAACAACGGTTGCAGGGCTTTATCGATGGCCTCCCGAGCGCGGAAGATCCGGGAGCGCACGGTACCCACCGGACATTGCATGACGCTCGCAATGTCCTCGTAACTCAGACCGTCGAATTCACGTAAAGTTAAAGCCGTACGCAAATCTTCAGGCAGTTGCTGGATGGTTCGATGGACGGTGCCTTCAATCTCATCCCGCAGCAATGCACGTTCAGGTGATTCGAGGTCCTTGAGGCCATGATCGCCATCGTAGAACTCGGCATCCTCGGAACTCACATCGCTATCCGGCGGCCGGCGGCCGCGTGAAACCAGATAGTTTTTCGCCGTGTTAATGGCGATGCGGTAAAGCCACGTGTAAAACGCGCTATCCCCGCGAAAATTTCCAAGTGCGCGGTAGGCCTTGATGAAGGCTTCCTGGGCAACATCCTGGGCTTCATGGGTGTCGTGCACGAAACGCACGATCAACCCGAGAATTTTGTGCTGGTATTTCAGCACTAGCAGATCGAAAGCTCGCTTGTCGCCGCGCTGAACGCGTTCGACCAGCTGCTGATCCTCTTCCTGGGTTAGCATGAACACTCCTCGATGAGCTCGAAGGAGGCTTGCATTACCAATTGACCGGGCTTGCAAACATAGACTCGGGCTTTTCGCAAAAGTTCTCCCCCTTCAAAGCAAGTTTCCGGCGCGCTCTGATCCGGCACGCACGAAAAACGCAGCACGAGATTCCCCGGCCGCGCGAATAATCTGTCGCCGGGCCTGTCGGACGAGGATTCAGATGAATCCCTGCACCAACCCGACGCTGTTCCCTTCTGCAGACAACCGTCTATTGAACGTATGCGCTTGGCAAAAGTTCCCACTATTTATCGCTCTTCAACGCGAAGATTTGGCGACCATGACGAGATAAACAGCGTTCTGTCCTCGAAAAGGCCGCGTTGTCGCACATTCATCGAAACCTTGACCCGACGAAGCGCATCGCTTTCCTGTCACACTGGTTTCACATTGCCATGAACGCCCGGCTATTGTGCCGATCCCCCCCTCTATATACTAGTGGGCTGCGTGGCTGCCTGACCCGTCGAAGCGGTGTCTGGCGCTAACCCCGACCCGGGTCGCTTCAAGCGGAAACCATTCGAATGAGCCAACAGTTCCAACATGATGTTCTGGTAATCGGCAGCGGCGCCGCCGGGTTGAGCCTGGCCTTGACCCTGCCTGCACATTTGCGCATCGCCGTGCTGAGCAAGGGAGACCTGGCCAACGGTTCGACGTTCTGGGCCCAGGGCGGCGTGGCGGCCGTGCTGGATGACGCCGATACCGTCCAATCCCACGTCGATGACACACTTAACGCAGGCGGCGGGCTGTGCAATCAGGAAGCGGTGCGCTTCACCGTCGAGCACAGCAAGGAAGCCATCCAGTGGCTCATCGACCAAGGCGTGCCATTCACTCGCGATGAACAGTCCGGCACCGAAGATGGCGGTTTCGAGTTCCACCTGACCCGCGAGGGCGGACACAGTCATCGGCGAATCATCCATGCCGCCGATGCGACCGGCGCGGCCATTTTCAAGACACTGCTGGCCCAGGCCCGGCAGCGCTCAAATATCGAGTTGCTGGAACAGCGAGTCGCGATCGACCTGATTACCGAAAAACGCCTGGGCCTGGATGGCGACCGCTGCCTGGGCGCGTATGTGCTCAACCGCGGCACTGGGGAAGTCGACACCTACGGCGCGCGTTTCGTGATCCTGGCTTCCGGTGGCGCGGCGAAAGTCTATCTGTACACCAGCAACCCCGACGGAGCCTGTGGTGACGGCATCGCCATGGCCTGGCGCTCGGGCTGCCGGGTGGCGAACCTGGAATTCAACCAATTCCACCCTACCTGCCTGTATCACCCGCAGGCCAAGAGCTTCCTGGTGACCGAAGCCCTGCGTGGCGAAGGTGCTCATCTGAAGCTCCCCAACGGGGAGCGCTTCATGCAGCGCTTCGATCCTCGCGCCGAATTGGCCCCCCGGGACATCGTCGCGCGGGCCATCGACCATGAAATGAAGCGCCTGGGCATCGACTGTGTCTACCTGGACATCAGCCATAAACCCGAGGCGTTCATCAAGAGCCATTTCCCTACGGTCTACGAGCGCTGCCTGGAATTTTCCATCGACATTACCAAGCAGCCGATCCCGGTGGTCCCGGCGGCGCATTACACCTGTGGCGGGGTGATGGTTGACCAGCATGGCCGTACGGACGTGCCCGGCCTGTATGCCATTGGCGAAACCAGCTTCACCGGACTTCACGGCGCCAACCGCATGGCCAGCAACTCGCTGCTGGAATGTTTCGTCTATGCCCGCTCGGCGGCGGCTGACATTCTCGAGCAATTACCCCAGATCGCCATCCCGGTCGCCCTGCCCTCGTGGGACGCCAGCCAGGTCACCGACTCGGACGAAGACGTGATCATCGCGCACAACTGGGACGAACTGCGGCGCTTCATGTGGGACTACGTCGGCATCGTACGCACCAACAAGCGCCTGCAACGGGCGCAGCACCGGGTGCGCCTGCTGCTCGACGAGATCGATGAGTTCTACAGCAACTATAAAGTCAGCCGCGACCTGATCGAACTGCGCAACCTGGCGCAGGTGGCCGAACTGATGATTCGCTCGGCCATGGAGCGCAAGGAAAGCCGAGGCCTGCATTACACGCTCGATTATCCGAACCTGCTGCCCGAGGCGCTGGATACTATCCTGGTGCCGCCCACCTACGCCGGCTGAACCGGAGCCGTACCCGCAGGCGCCGATGGACATCCGGCGCCAGCGCGTCGCGGGGCACGCACAATGAGCGGATCCGCCATTCGCCCTTGAGGCGAAATCGCAGCACCACGATCATGGGTAATGCGAGGCTGTCAGGTCGCAACTGCACCGGTTGCCAGCCGCCGTCGATACTCCAGAGCTGCCAACCATCGGCATCACGACGCAAGCCGCGAAAGGCCAGTCGATGGGTCAGCAGCAAATGTCGCGGCAACACCCAGGCGCCATGGCCCAGGCACAACATGACGCCAACGGCTGCGAAACCGGGCGGAACCGCCAGGAGCAGCAATGAGCCCAGGGCGAACGCCTGGGTCACGAGGTACGCCGCCAGCAGTTGCCCGGAGGCCTGCCAGCGGCATTCGAAGCGATTACTTGGGTTGGACACGATCCAGAATCATCCGGACCATGCGTTGCAGTTCCGGATCTTCGGATTCACTGCGCTCCATGAACCAGCCGAACATGTCCTGGTCCTCGCACTCGAGCAGACGGACGTAGCAGGCACGATCGACCTCGTTAAGGTGGGGGTAGACCTCTTTCACGAACGGCACCAGCAGCACGTCAAGCTCAAGCATGCCGCGGCGGCTGTGCCAGTAGAGGCGATTCAGTTCAACATCTTCGACCATGGAGCGCTCCTCAAATAGAGCGCAAGTATACAGGCCCCGCCGTGGCGCAACAGACGGCTTTGTCGGGCACCGACGATCCTTTGTGAACTACCCATTTCATGGGCGCCCCCTTATGATGTCTACCAGACTTTTTACCCTGCGATGACCCATGGCTGATTCCGCATTTTTCTGCACCCTGTCCCACGAAGGCATACTCGCGGTCCGCGGCGTGGATGCCGGCAAATTCCTGCAAGGCCAACTGACCTGCAACCTCAACTACCTCAGCGACAGCCAGGCCAGCCTGGGCGCCCGCTGCACCCAGAAAGGCCGGATGCAATCCAGCTTTCGGATCGTGCTCGAAGGCGACGGCGTACTGATGGCCATGGCCACGGAGTTGCTGGAACCGCAACTGGCGGACCTGAAGAAATACGCGGTGTTCTCCAAATCCAAACTCACCGACGAAAGCCCGGCATGGGTTCGCTTCGGATTGGAAAACGCGGACTCCGTGCTGAACGGGCTGGGCCTGGAGCTGCCGGTCGAAACCGACAGTGTGGTTCGCCAGCAATCCTTGATCGCTATTCGCGTTTCCCCCAGCCGCGCTGAACTCTGGGCTCGCGCCGAGCAGGCCGATACGTTAGGGACACAGCTGCGCGAGCAACTGCCCGAAGGCGACTTGAACCGCTGGCTGCTGGGTCAGGTCCGCGCGGGAATCGGCCAGGTCATGGCGGCCACGCGCGAGTTGTTCATTCCGCAGATGCTCAACCTGCAAGCCGTAGGCGGCGTGAGCTTCAAGAAAGGTTGCTACACCGGCCAGGAAATCGTCGCGCGCATGCAGTACCTCGGCAAACTCAAGCGTCGCCTGTATCGCCTGGAACTGGACGCCGCTGAATTGCCGGAGCCTGGCACCCCGCTGTTTTCCCCTACGCATGGCAGCTCGATCGGCGAGGTCGTCATTGCCGCCCGTGCCGAGCGAAACATTGAACTGCTGGCTGTATTGCAGGCCGAAGCGGCAGAGGATGGCAATTTGCACCTCGGTGCTTTGGAAGGACCCGCGCTACAATTGCTGGACTTGCCTTACGAACTGGACCGCGACCGCGAAATCCAGCGTTGATCGCAACATTTTGTCGCAACACCCTAGAGAACCGAAATGAGCGATTTGGCGGATAAGGTCCAACGGGATTTGGTGGCGGCCATCGATAATGATGACCTGGTCTTGCCAACATTACCGGAAGTGGCCATGCAGATTCGCCGGGCCGCCGAAGACCCGGAAATCAGCGTCAGCAACCTGAGCAAAGTGATTGGCCGTGACACCGCCCTCTCTGCGCGCCTGATAAAAGTCGTCAACAGCCCGTTGCTGCGCGCCACGCAGGAGGTGACGGACCTGCACACGGCCATCACTCGGCTGGGCGTCAACTACAGCAGCAACCTGGCGATTGGCCTGGTCATGGAGCAGATTTTCCATGCCCGCTCCGATGTCGTGGAGCAAAAGATGCGCGAAGTCTGGCGCAAGAGCCTGGAGATCGCCGGTGTCAGCTATGCCCTGTGTCGCAGCCACACGCACCTCAAGCCTGATCAGGCGGCCTTGGGTGGATTGGTCCATCAGATCGGCGTCCTGCCGATACTGACGTATGCCGAAGACAATAACGAATTGCTGTCGGACCCCATCAGCCTCAACCACGTCATCGAGACGATTCACCCGGTGCTGGGCGACAAGCTGCTCAGTGTCTGGGAGTTTCCGGAAAGGTTGGTGAAGCTGCCGGGGTTGTACCTGGATTTCACCAGGGATTCGAAACAACTCGATTATGTCGACCTGGTGCAAGTCGCCGCGCTGTATTGCTACAAGGACACCGACCACCCGTTGAGCCGGATCGACGCGTCAGGGGTCCCCGCGATCAAGAAATTGGGCATCGACCTCGACGATAAGGATCGGTGCGCGGACATTGAAGAAGCGCGGACGATGTTTTACTAAACAGCCCGGACATCGAACCTGAACCTGGCATGAACCCTTTGGCGAGGGCTTATTCCGAGCCAGGGATGAAACTCACCCGTACCTTCAGCCCACCGTCCTGACCGTCGTGAAGGCTGATCTGCGCCAGATGCGCACGGCAGATTTCCCCGACGATCGCCAGCCCCAGGCCCGAGCCGGCCACTTGCTGGTTTCGTCGGTAGAAGCGCTGGAACACCCGTTCCCGTTCAGTCTCAGGAATACCAGGACCGTCATCCTCGACTTCCAGCACCGCCGGAGCGACGACCCGCAGGATGACGTTGCCACCCGACGGTGTATGGGCCAGCGCGTTATCCACCAGATTGCTCAACAGCTCGTTCAATAAGGTCGGCTCGCCCCGTAACCAGACCGGCTCGTCGGCTTCCAGGGCCAACGCGACACCACGGGCATGTGCCAGCGGGGCCATGGCCATGCCCAGCTCACGGGCCAATTGGCTCAGGTCGAGCAATTGCGCACCGCCTTCGGCAATCGCCCGGGCGCCGTTTTCCACTCGCGCCAGTGACAACAATTGATTCGCCAGATGGGTCAGGCGGTCGGTGCCCTGGGCCGCGGTTTCGAGGGTTTCACGCCAGGTCGCCGGTTCGCTGGCACGCAAGCCCAATTCCAGGCGCGCCTTCAGGGCGGCCAGGGGCGTGCGCAGCTCATGGGCGGCATCGGCAATGAATTGCGCCTGCCGTTCGAACTGGCCGCGCAGGCGTTCGGTGAAATGATTGAGCGCTCGGACAAGGGGCCACAACTCATGCTGGACCTCCACCAGCGGCAGCGGCCGCAAATCGTCTGGCTGGCGCTCTTCCACCGCCGTACGCAGGCGCTCCAGCGGACGCAACGCGGCGCTGACCGCGAACCACACCAGCAATAATGCACCGACGGCCAGCATGCCCAATCGCAACAAGGTATCGGCCATCAGCCCACGGGCCATGCTGATCCGCGCTTCTTCGGTTTCCGCCACGCGGATCTCCGCCATGCCGTTCATTTCCGGCTCGCTCACGGCCTTGAGCAAGCTGACCACGCGTACATCCTGACCTTGATAACGCGCGTTGTAGAAACGTGCCAGCGCCGGATAATCGTCGGTGCGCGGCGTACCGGGCGGCGGGCCGGGGAGATTTTCGTAACCGGAAATCAGCTGTTGGTGGATGTCGTTGACCTGGTAGTAGATACGTCCGGCGCTGTCATAGGCAAAAGTGTCCAAGGCCACGTAAGGCACGTCCGCGCTGAGCGTACCGTCTCGCTGTGAAAGGCCGGCGGCAATGGTCCGGGCCGAGGCCAGCAGCGTTCGGTCATAGGCGGTATCGGCGGCTTCGCGGCCGTTCCAATAGGCGCTCAGGCCACTGGCGAGCATGAGCACCACCAGCAGCGATGCCAGGTTGCGCAGCAGCCGCCAGCGCAGGCTGTCGGGCTTATGCATCACGGGCTTCCAACAGGTAGCCCAACCCCCGGAATGTCACGATCGCCACGGCGTGGCCGTCGAGCTTCTTGCGCAAGCGATGCACATAGATCTCGATGGCGTCGGGGCTCGCCTCTTCGTCCAGGCCAAAGACCTGGGCCGCCAATTGCTCCTTGCTCATCACCCGCCCCGGACGGGCGATCAATGCCTCCAGGACCGCCTGTTCGCGGGAGGTCAATGTCATCAGTTCATCGTCGAGGGTAAAGCGGCGGGTGTCCAGGTCGTAGACCAGTCCTCCGCAGCGCTGCTGGCGTTCGCCACCCAGCACGCTACGGCGCAACAGCGCCTTGACCCGCGCTTCCAGCTCGGTGAGTTCGAACGGCTTGGCCAGGTAATCATCCGCCCCGAGATTCAGCCCATGGACGCGATCCTTGACGTCGCTGCGAGCGGTCAGCATCAGGACCGGCGTGGTCTTGCCCCGGGCTCGCAGGCGCGCCAGCACCTCGAAACCGTCCAGGCGCGGCAGCCCGACATCGAGGACCACCACAGCGTATTCCTCGCTGCCCAAGGCCAGGTCGGCGGCCACGCCATCATGCAGCACGTCCACGGTCAAACCGGTGCTCTTGAGAGCCTGGGCGACACTTTCGGCGAGTTGCAGATGGTCTTCGACGAGCAGAACACGCATGGTTTTTCCTCGATTCAAGGGATGGCCGGCGCCATTCTTTGGCGCGGAGTTTACAGCCGCATCCGCAACTGTGAAGCCCAAAAAACATCCTGAAAGCTTTTGAAAGGTTAGCGAAAGGTTGGGCCGCTAGAGTCGCTCCACGGACAGTTTCGACTGCCGGTCGCGAAACACCTCGCGAAACGAAAAACGCCTCGAAGCGTTTTCGCCGAATAAAAACAATAAGCGGAGTATTCATCATGCTGTCCCTGCAGCTCCTGGCTTCAATGCCCACCCGCCTTTCCTGCCCCAACCACACTACCCTTGCCTATGCCGCTGCGCAGAGCGAACTGCCGCGTCGTTGAAACGCGTTTGCGGGGTCTGCACCGTACCTGTTCTGCGAAGCCTGACTTGAAACACAAAACAACAACTCCTGTGGAGACAAAAATGAACCTAGCACTGCGCAAAGTAGCCCTCGCCGTCGGATGCCTGATGCTCGCCGGGCCAACGCTCGCCGCTGATGCAGCCAAAGAACCGAAGCGCCCCGAGTGCATCGCCCCCGCCGCTCCCGGTGGCGGTTTCGACTTGACCTGCAAATTGGCGCAAAGCGCACTGGTCAACGAAAAACTGCTGACCAAGCCAATGCGCGTCACCTACATGCCCGGCGGTGTCGGCGCGGTGGCGTACAACGCGGTGGTTGCCCAGCGTCCGGCAGACGCCGGCACGCTGGTGGCCTGGTCCAGCGGTTCGCTGTTGAACCTGGCGCAAGGCAAGTTCGGCCGTTTTGATGAAAGCAACGTGCGCTGGCTCGCTGCCGTCGGCACCAGCTACGGCGCCATCGCCGTGAAAAGCGATTCGCCCTACAAAAATCTCGACGACCTGGTACAGGCCCTGAAGAAAGACCCGAGCAAGGTGGTCATCGGTTCCGGCGGCACCGTCGGTAGCCAGGACTGGATGCAGACCGCGCTGATTGCCAAAGCCGCCGGCATCAACCCTCGCGACCTGCGTTACGTCGCGCTCGAAGGCGGCGGCGAAATCGCCACCGCCCTGCTTGGCGGTCATATCCAAGTGGGCAGTACCGACATCTCCGACTCCATGCCGCACATCCTGAGTGGCGACATGCGTCTGCTGGCGGTGTTCTCCGATAAACGCCTGGACGAGCCGGAAATGAAAGACATTCCGACCGCCGTGGAACAAGGCTACGACATCCGCTGGCCGGTGGTACGTGGCTTCTACCTGGGCCCGAAAGTCACCGATGAAGAATACGAATGGTGGAAAAACGCCTTCGACAAGCTGCTGGCCTCCGAAGAGTTCGCCAAGCTGCGCGACCAGCGCGAACTGTTCCCGTTCGCCATGACCGGCCCGGAACTGGACGCCTATGTGAAAAAGCAGGTAGCCGACTACAAGGTGCTGGCCAAAGAGTTCGGCCTGATTCAGTAATCGCCTCTGTTCTCGTGGTGGCGCTGAGCTGAACTCGGCGCCACCCAGGAGTTTGTCATGCTCACCATCCAACGTATTTTTGCCTCGGTGTTGCTGCTGGCGTGCATCGGCCTGGCGCTGATGGCCTGGCCGTATCAGGCACCGTTTTCCTACGAGCCGGTCGGCCCGCGCGCCTTCCCCTTGCTGATGCTTGGGCTGATGGGGTTGGCGTTGCTGTACATGGTGTTCCGCCCCGCGCCCATCGTGCACAGTGATGAAGATCCACAACTGGACCGCGAAACCCTGCAGAAAATCGGCATTTGCGTGGTCCTGCTGCTGGTTTTCGCCGGAACGTTCGAACCCCTGGGGTTCATCCTCTCCAGCATTCTCATCGGTGTGCCGATGGCGCGCCTGTACGGCGGTCGCTGGGTGCCGAGCGTGGTGATCATCAGCCTGATGGCCATTGGTCTTTATCTGTTGTTCGACAAGCTGATGGACGTGCCGCTGCCCTTGGGCCTGCTCGACGTCCTGGAGAATTGATATGGATACCCTGAATTATCTCGGCCAGGGTTTTGGCGTTGCATTGACCCCGTACAACCTGGTAACGGCGTTGAGCGGCACGCTGATCGGCACCGTGGTAGGCCTGCTGCCGGGCCTGGGTCCGATCAACGGTGTGGCGCTGTTGATCCCGATTGCCTTCGCCCTGGGGCTGCCGCCGGAATCGGCACTGATCCTGCTGGCGGCGGTGTACCTGGGTTGCGAATACGGCGGGCGTATCAGCTCGATCCTGCTCAACATCCCGGGCGAAGCCTCCACCGTGATGACCACCCTCGACGGTTACCCGATGGCTCGCCAGGGCTTGGCCGGGGTGGCGTTGTCGCTGTCGGCGTGGAGTTCGTTCATCGGCGCGCTCATCGCCACCTGCGGCATGGTGTTGTTCGCACCGTTGCTGGCCAAATGGGCGATTGCCTTCGGCCCGGCGGAATATTTCGTCCTGATGGTGTTCGCCATCGTCTGCCTGGGCGGCATGGCCGGTGATCGTCCGCTCAAGACCTTTATCGCGGCGCTGATCGGCCTGTTCCTGTCCAGCGTCGGGATTGACGCCAACAGCGGTGTCTACCGCTTCACCGGCGATAATATCCACCTGACCGACGGCATCCAGTTCGTCGTACTGGTGCTGGGCCTGTTCTCCATCAGCGAGATCCTGTTGCTGCTGGAAAAAACCCACCGTGGCCAGGAAGCGGTGAAGGCCACCGGGCGAATGATGTTCAACTTCAAGGAAGCGGCGTCGGTATTCGTCGTCAACCTGCGCTGTGGCGTGCTGGGCTTCATCATGGGTGTGTTGCCGGGCGCCGGTGCGACGCTGGCCAGCGCCGTGGCCTACATGACCGAAAAACGTATCGCCGGCGCCACCGGCACGTTTGGCCAGGGTGACAAGCGCGGCCTCGCGGCCCCGGAAACCGCCATTGGTGGCGCCGCCTGCGGTGCGCTGGTGCCGATGCTGACCCTCGGCGTTCCCGGCTCGGGCACCACGGCGGTGATGATCGGCGCGCTGTCGCTGTACAACATCACTCCCGGTCCGCTGTTGTTCCAACAACAACCGGATATCGTCTGGGGCCTGATCGCCTCGTTGTTCGTCGCCAACGTCATGCTGGTGATCCTCAACATCCCGATGATCCGCATCTTCACCCGTATCCTGGCCGTGCCGAACTGGGCGCTCGTTCCGGTGATCGCAATCATCACTGGGATCGGTGTCTATGCGGTGCACGCCACCACGTTCGACCTGTTCCTGATGATCGGCATTGGTATCTTCGGCTATATCCTGCGCAAGCTGGAATTCCCGCTGTCGCCGGTCCTGCTGGGCTTCATCCTCGGCGGGCTGATGGAGCAGAACCTGCGCCGTGCGCTGTCGATCTCCAACGGTGCGTTGGAAATCCTCTGGTCGAGCCCGATCACCTTCGGTTGCTGGATCCTGACCGCGATCATGTTGTTCATGCCACTGCTGCGAATCTGGCGTCGTCGCAGCGCCCAGCGGCGTGCCCTGGCCGATGTCTGAGGCAACAACTTTCAGGCATTGGTGGGGAACCCCGCTGGTCGGCCTGGCCGGCGGTTATCTGGCCAGCCTGATCGGCTGGCCCTTGCCCTGGATGGTCGGCTCGCTGCTGGCGATCATCCTGGTGCGCTGCCTGACGCCGTGGCAATTGAAGGAAATCCCCGGCGGCCGCAAATGCGGCCAATGGGTGGTGGGCATCGGTATCGGCCTGCACTTCACGCCGCTGGTGATGGAGCAAGTCCTTAGCCACTTCGGCCTGATCTTCTTTGGCGCGCTGATCACCAGCGTATCCAGCGTCGTGAGCGTGTGGCTGATGCGCCGCACCGGCGAAGACCGCGCCACCGCGTTCTTCTCCAGCATGCCGGGCGGCTCGGGTGAAATGGTCAACCTTGGCGCCCGCAACGGGGCGATGCTCAGCCATGTTGCCGCGGGCCAGAGCCTGCGGGTCCTGGTGGTGGTGCTGTGCGTGCCGGCCGCGTTCAAGTACCTGTTGGGCGATGGCACCCCGGTGCAACACGCCACTGCGGTGGACTGGTTGTGGCTGGCGGTCCTGTTCCCGGCGGGCGCCCTGCTCGCCTGGATCTGGGAACGCTTGCGCCAGCCCAACCCATGGCTGTTCGGTCCGCTGCTGGTCAGCGCGGCGGTGAGCATTGGCTGGGACCTGCACATCGGCCTGCCCCACGGCGCCAGCCAGGTCGGCCAGTGGTTGATCGGCAGCGGATTGGGTTGCCATTTCAACCGGCAGTTCTTCCGTCGCGCACCTTCGTTCATGGGACGCACGCTGGTTGGCACGGTATTGACGATGCTGATCGCAACGCTTGCGGCCCTGGGCCTGAGCACCCTGACCCAACTGGATTTGCGTTCGCTGACATTGGGCATGATGCCCGGTGGCATCGCCGAAATGAGCCTGACGGCGGAAACGCTGCAATTGTCGGTTCCGTTGGTCACCGCGTTGCAGGTGATGCGGCTGCTGTTCGTGCTGTTTCTGGCGGAGCCGTTGTTCAGGTATTGGATGCGCAGGCCTGGTTCGGACTTGTAGACCGAGTTGCCCCCT
>NZ_JAOSHO010000580.1 GCF_025917275.1 Pseudomonas agronomica
CCTACAGCGGGAACAAGTTCCCTCGCCATAAAAACCATGCGTTGCGCCTACTCTACCCATACCTCCCTCACGCATCCATCGCCTTCAGTAGAGGCCAAGCCCCTCGATCCGTTACCATGCCGCTCTTATTTCGGGGTTGGGCGGGGAGACGCTGGTGGAATTTTTGCTCTATCTGCTGCTCGGCGCCTGCGCCGGCGTGCTGGCCGGGCTGTTCGGCGTGGGGGGCGGAATGATCATCGTCCCGGTGCTGGTGTTCAGTTTCACCTTGCAGGGTTTCGATCCGCAGGTGTTGACGCACCTGGCCGTCGGTACATCCCTGGCGTCGATCATCTTCACGTCGGTCAACGCCGTGCGCGAACATCATCGCAAAGGCGCGGTGCGCTGGCTGATCTTCGCCTGGATGACCGTCGGGATCCTGATCGGCGCCGGTTTCGGCGCGCTTACCGCCGAAGCCATTTCCGGCCCGCACCTGCAAAAAATCATCGGCGTGTTCGCCATGATCGTCGCCGCGCAACTGGCCCTGGACTTCAAGCCCAAGGCCAGCCGCACGGTGCCGGGCAAGGTCGGGTTGTCCCTGGCCGGCACGATTGTTGGCTGGGCCTCGGCGATTTTCGGCATCGGCGGCGGTTCGCTGACCGTGCCATTCCTGACCTGGCGCAGCGTACCGATGCAACAAGCGGTGGCGACTTCCTCGGCCTGCGGGCTGCCGATCGCCCTGGTCAGTGCGCTAAGTTTCATGATTCTGGGGTGGCACGATCCGCTGTTGCCGCCCCATAGTCTCGGTTTTGTGTATTTGCCGGCCCTGCTGGGCATTGCCCTGACGAGCATGGTCTTCGCCCGCGTCGGTGCGCGGCTGGCCCATCGCCTGTCGCCGCGCTTGCTCAAACGGCTGTTCGCCGCTTTGCTGTTCTGCGTGGGCTTGAGTTTCCTGCTCTGACGCAATCCTGGCTTAATCCCGAGGTGGCAGCGTCGCCCGGGTATTTTTGACGTTTACGAGGAATATCAATGCTGCCTTACCCGCAGATCGATCCGGTTGCCCTGGCCATCGGCCCGCTGAAAATCCACTGGTACGGCCTGATGTACCTGATCGGCATCGGCGGTGCCTGGCTCCTGGCGTCGCGCCGGCTGAACCGCTTCGACCCGACCTGGAACAAGGAAAAACTCTCCGACCTGGTGTTCTGGCTGTCCATGGGCGTGATCGTCGGCGGGCGCCTGGGCTATGTGCTGTTCTACGACCTGAGCGCCTACCTCGCCAACCCAACGCTGATCTTCGAGGTGTGGAAGGGCGGCATGTCGTTCCACGGTGGGTTCATCGGCGTGATGCTGGCGGCGCTGTGGTTTGGCAAGCGCAACAACAAATCGTTTTTCGAACTGATGGACTTCGTCGCGCCGATGGTGCCGATCGGCCTGGGTGCCGGACGCATCGGCAACTTCATCAATGCCGAATTGTGGGGCAAGCCGACCGACGTGCCGTGGGCGATGATCTTCCCGCCCTTCAGTGACCCGGCGCAATTGCCGCGCCACCCGTCGCAGCTCTATCAGTTCGCCCTCGAAGGCGTGGCACTCTTCCTTATTCTCTGGCTGTTTTCGCGCAAGCCGCGTCCGACCATGGCAGTGTCGGGCATGTTCGCACTGTTCTATGGCATCTTCCGTTTCATCGTCGAGTTCGTCCGAGTCCCGGATGCCCAGCTCGGTTATCTGGCGTGGAACTGGCTGACCATGGGCCAGGTGCTGTGCCTGCCGATGATCATCGGTGGCCTGGCGCTGATCTGGCTGGCCTATCGTCGCGCGCCGGCTGCCGCCGCCAAAGTTTAAAAAAATCCGAACCCCGGGGCGCAGGCCCCGGGTTCAAGGACACAGGTAATCCATGAAGCAATATCTCGATCTGGTGGCTCACGTCATCAAGAACGGCACCAAGCAAGCCAACCGCACCGGCGTGAACACCATCAGCTTCCCCGGCGCCATGCTGCGCTATGACCTGAAGGAAGGCTTTCCCGCCATCACCACCCGCAAGATGGCCTTCAAATCGGCCATCGGCGAGATGTGCGGTTTCCTTCGTGGCGTGAACAATGCCGCCGAGTTCCGCGCCTTGGGCTGCAAGGTCTGGGACCAGAACGCCAACGAAAACGCCCAGTGGCTGGCCAATCCGTTCCGCCAGGGCGAAGACGACCTGGGCGAGATCTACGGCGTGCAGTGGCGCAAATGGCCGGCCTACAAGCAAATCCCCCTGAGCAATCCAGCGGCCATCGAGCAGACGCTGGCCCAGGGTTACCGGCAGATCGCCGAGGGCGAGGAAAACGGCCAGGCCTACGTGGTGCTGTACAAGGCCATTGACCAGGTTCGCCAGTGCGTCGACACCATCATCAAGGACCCGGGCAGCCGGCGGATCCTGTTCCACGGCTGGAACTGCGCCCAGCTCGATGAGATGGCCTTGCCGCCGTGCCATCTGCTCTACCAGTTCCATCCGAATGTCGAGACGAAGGAAATCTCCCTGACCCTCTACATCCGTTCCAACGACCTGGGCCTGGGCACGCCGTTCAACCTCACCGAAGGCGCCGCGCTGCTGAGCCTGATCGGCCGCCTGACCGGCTATACGCCGCGCTGGTTCACCTATTTCATCGGCGATGCCCACGTCTACGAAAACCACTTGGACATGCTCAACGAACAGCTCAAGCGCGAGCCGTTCCCGATGCCAAAACTGGTGATTTCCGAGCGCGTGCCGGAGTTTGCCAAGACCGGTGTTTACCAGCCTGAATGGCTGGAACAGGTGGAGCCGGGAGATTTCTCCCTCGAAGGCTACCAGCACCATGCGCCGATGACCGCGCCGATGGCGGTCTAAGCCACCCTGCCTCTCCCT
>NZ_JAOSHO010000581.1 GCF_025917275.1 Pseudomonas agronomica
TCGCGAGCAGGCTCGCTCCCACAGGGGGCTGTGTGTCGAGCCGATAATTTGAGTAAACGCATGACCTCGCTAACCCTCTCCCATCTCGCCTGGACACCCCTGGGCCATGGCCACTGCCATCACCAGTTCCAGCTGCGTGACGCCACGCTGCAGGTGGCGGCCGGGGAGTTCGTCGGGTTGATCGGGCCCAACGGCAGCGGCAAGACCAGCCTGCTGCGCTGCGCCTATCGATTCAGTCGACCGGAACATGGCGAGGTCAGACTCGAACATCACAACCTCTGGAAACAGTCCGCGCGTTGGTGCGCCCAGCGCATCGCGGTGGTGCTGCAAGAATTTCCCGACGCCTTCGGCCTGACCGTTGAAGAAGTCGTCGCCATGGGCCGCATGCCTCACAAGGGTTTGCTCGACAGCGACAACCATGAAGACCGCCGGCTGGTACACCAGGCATTGGCATCGGCAGGGCTCGAAGGCTTTGGCGGCCATGCCTTCGCCACGCTCTCGGGCGGTGAAAAGCAACGGGTAATCCTCGCCCGCGCCCTCACCCAGCAGCCGCAATTGCTGATCCTCGACGAACCGACCAACCACCTCGACCCGCGCTATCAATTGCAACTGCTGCAACTGATCAAGAGCCTGGGCATCGGCACCCTCGCCAGCCTCCACGACCTGAACCTGGCCGCCGCCTTCTGCGATCGCCTGTACGTGATCGAACACGGGCGCATCGTCGCCAGCGGCACGCCCAAGGATGTCCTCACCGCCGAACTGTTGCGCGAGGTGTTCGGCGTCGAAGCCCTGGTGGACGCGCATCCGCTGTCCGGCTACCCACGAATCACCTGGATAACCCAACCATGATTTTGCGTCTCCTATTGTTGCTGCCTCTGCTGCTGGGCAGTGCCCACGCCCTGGCCGAAGCCACCCGCTACCCGTTGACGATCCAGAGCTGCAACCGCCAGGTCGTGTTCAACGAGGCCCCTCGCCATGCCGTCAGCCATGACATCAACATGACCCAGATGATGCTTGCCCTGGGCCTCAAGCCGCGCATGGTCGGCTACAGCGGCATCAGCGGCTGGAAATCGGTGACGCCCGAGATGGCGAAGATCCTCGATGGCCTGCCGGAACTGGCCGCCAAATACCCCTCGGTGGAAACCTTGCTCGATGCCAACGTCGATTTCTTCTTCGCCGGCTGGGACTACGGCATGCGCGTTGGCGGCGATCTGACCCCCCAGGCCCTGCAACCGCTGGGCATCAATGTCTACGAGTTGACCGAATCCTGTGCATTCGTGATGAAACGCCCCGCGGCCTCCCTGGAGGACACCTACAACGACTTGCGCAACCTTGGGAAAATCTTCGACGTGCAGGATCGCGCCAACGCGGTGGTCGCCACGATGCAGGCGCAGGTGGCCGAGTTGCGCAAGCATCTGCCCACCGATCGACCACGTGTGTTCCTTTACGACAGCGGCGAAGACCGCGCCATGACCTCCGGCCGCCTGGGCATGCCCCAGGCCCTGATCGACGCCGCCGGCGGACGCAATATCCTCGATGACGTGGAAACCAGTTGGACCCGGGTGAACTGGGAGAACGTGGTCGAGCGCAACCCCCAGGTCATCGTCATCGTCGATTACGGCGAAGTCAGCGCCGAGCAGAAACAGCAATTCCTGCTGGACAACCCGGCCCTGCAATCGGTGGATGCCATCAAGCACCGGCGCTTCATCGTGATCCCCTACGTGCAGGCCACGCCAGGTATCGACAACGTGCTGGCGGTGCAAACCCTGGCGCGGGGTTTCCACGAACAATGATCAACCGTCGCTACGCCGCCCTGCTCATCGTCCTCGGCGCGCTGCTGCTGGTGTCGTGCGTGGTGTCCCTCGGCTTCGGGCCGGCGCGGGTGCCGGTGGCCGTGGTCTGGGACATCCTGCTGAACAAGGCCTTGGGTGTGGGCGAGGTGCATTGGACGCCGGGCCAGGAACAGATCGTCTGGCTGATCCGCGTCCCGCGCTTGTTACTCGGTGCCTTGGTGGGTGCCGGGCTGGCGTTGATCGGCGCGGTGCTGCAAGCGGTCACGCGCAATCCGCTGGCCGATCCGCACCTGTTGGGCGTCACCTCCGGCGCGACCCTGGGGGCGGTCATCGTGGTGTTGCATGTCGGTGAGGTCATCGGCCTGCTGACCCTGCCCCTCGCCGCGTTCATCGGCGCACTGCTGAGCATGTTGCTGGTGCTGGCCATCGCCGCCCGGCAGGGTCGTTTGGAGAGTGATCGGCTCTTGCTGTGCGGCGTGGCGGTGTCCTTCGTGATGATGGCGGCGGCCAACCTGCTGTTATTCCTCGGTGACCATCGTGCCAGTTCGGCGGTGATGTTCTGGATGCTTGGCGGCCTGGGCCTGGCCCGCTGGGAACTGTTGGCCGTACCAGCCGCCAGCGTGCTGCTGGGGCTGGTGTTGTTGCTGGGCATGGCCCGGCCGCTTAACGCGCTGATGGCGGGCGAGCAGACCGCCGTGACCCTGGGCCTGAACGCGGCGAAGGTGCGGTTGTGGATTTTTTTGATCGCGTCGCTGATGACCGGCGTGCTGGTGTCCATCAGCGGCTCGATTGGTTTTGTCGGGTTGATGGTGCCGCACATTGCCCGGCGCCTGGTGGGCGCCGAGCATCGCCGGCTGCTGCCGGCCTGCGTGCTGCTCGGCAGCCTGTTCCTGGTGTGGGTGGACGTGGCGGCCCGCACGCTGATTGCGCCGGAGGACCTGCCGATTGGGGTTGCTACCGCGGCCATCGGCGGGCTTTTCTTCATTGGCCTGATGCGCCGTCGTTGAACCGCCCTCTTTTCCTGAATCACAACGACCTCCTGTGGGAGCGAGCTTGCTCGCG
>NZ_JAOSHO010000582.1 GCF_025917275.1 Pseudomonas agronomica
CCATGGTGGATGGCCCTGCGGCTCATTGCTTTCGTTACTGCCCGCTATAGATCTGATCGAAAACCCCACCGTCATTGAAATGAGTCTTTTGCACGGTGCGCCAGTCGCCGAAGGTCTTCTCCACCGACAGGAAGTCAACTTTCGGGAAACGGTCTGTGTACTTGGCCAGCACCGCCGGATCCCGTGGACGCAGGTAGTTGGCGGCGGCGATTTCCTGGCCTTCAGGCGACCACAGGTATTTGAGGTAGGCCTCGGCGGCTGCGCGGGAGCCTTTCTTCTCGACCACTTTATCCACAACGCTCACCGGTGGCTCGGCTTCGGCGGACACGCTTGGGTAGACCACTTCGAACTGGTCGCGGCCAAACTCGCGGGCGATCATTTCCGCTTCGTTTTCAAAGGTCACCAGCACATCGCCGATCTGGTTGGTCATGAACGTCGTCGTTGCCGCGCGACCGCCGGTATCCAACACCGGGGCTTGCTTGAACAGCTTGCCGACGAAATCCTTGGCCTTGTTCTCGTCGCCACCATTCTTGAGCACGTAGCCCCACGCCGACAGGTAGGTGTAGCGGCCGTTGCCGGAGGTTTTCGGGTTGGGCACGATCACCTGCACGCCATCCTTGAGCAGGTCGGGCCAGTCCTTCAGCGCCTTTGGGTTGCCCTTGCGCACGATGAACACCGTGGCCGACGTGAACGGCGCGCTGTTGTTCGGCAACCGGGTGACCCAGTTTTCAGGAACCAGCTTGCCGTTGTCCGCCAAGGCATTGATGTCGGTGGCCATGTTCATGGTGATGACATCCGCCGGCAGGCCGTCGATGACCGAACGCGCCTGCTTGCTGGAGCCGCCGAACGACATTTGCACGGTGATGTTCTCGTTGTGCTCGGCTTGCCAGTGTTTCTGGAACGCGGCGTTGTAGTCCTTGTAGAAGTCGCGCATCACGTCATAGGAAACGTTCAGCAGGGTCGGGGCGGCGTGGGCCAGGCTGCCGAAGGTCAGGCCAGCGGCGAGAAGGGAGGCGCCAAAGAAATTTTTCACTGCGAATTCCTTTTTGTTTGAACGGGGTCTCGGGCAATTAGCCGGCACACTAGCGACTGGCAATTAGGCCTTCAAGTATTAAAAAGTGCTTTGCTTATTCCATTTTCTTGAACAGCGCGTTGCCACAACGGGAGCAAAAAGCCGCGCCGTGCTCATGGTTGTCTTTGCTGCACACCGGGCAGTCATGCTGGAGTTGATCGCCGCGCATGGCCGTGGCGAGTTCAGCGGTGAAGATACCCGTCGGTACGGCGATGATCGAATAGCCGGTGATCATCACCAGCGACGAAATCACCTGGCCCAGCGGGGTTTTCGGCACGATGTCGCCGAAGCCCACGGTAGTGAGTGTCACGATAGCCCAATAGATCCCCTTGGGGATGCTGGTAAAGCCATGCTCGGGCCCTTCGATGACATACATCAGCGTGCCAAAAACCGTCACCAGGGTCGATACGCTGACCAGGAACACAATGATCTTCTGCTTGCTGCCCCGTAGCGCGGCCAATAGGTAATTGGCCTGCTTGAGGTACGGGCTGAGCTTCAGCACTCGGAAAATCCGCAACATCCGGATGATCCGAATGATCAGCAGGTACTGGGCATCGCTGTAGTACAGCGCCAGGATCCCCGGCACGATCGCCAGCAGGTCTACCAATCCGTAGAAACTGAACGCGTAGCGCAGCGGCTTCGGCGAGCAGTACAGGCGCAGGCCGTACTCGACCAGAAAGATGAAGGTGAAGCCCCACTCGATGTAAGCCAGCAGGGCCGCGTAGTTCTTGTGAACGCTGTCGATGCTGTCGAGCATCACGATCACCAGGCTGGCGAGAATGATCAGCAACAAAGTGCTGTCGAAGCGTCGGCCCGCCACGGTATCGGTCTGGAAAATGATGACGTAGAGCCGTTCACGCCAGTTGTTGCTGTTATCCATAACCTTCGCCTGAATCGATAATCAGCGAAGCCTAGGGCGATTGCCCTGCGGAGTGCAAGGCGCGGTATCGAGGATTGCCTGATGCCAAAGCCGGCCTGTTGCATGAACCAGCCAGCAGGCGAGGATGAACGGTGCCGTCAGCGGTGCCACGCCCAGCGCTGCGAAACCTGGTGTGAGAAAGACTGCCAGGGCAATGCCCACCAGCGGCAGCCATGGCTTGCGGGTGTGTTGGCCGAGGGCCAGGGCCACCAGCGCTGGGTTGTAGCCGCCCAGCCCCGACAGGGCCACGTTGCTGTCGTGATGCAGCCAGGTGAATGCAAGGCCGACGATGGACCCGAACAGCGCCCAGCCAGCGGCGCGACGATTGGCGACCAGCAGGCCGATCGCGATCAGCGCACCGGCCAGTGGGTGGTCGAGAAACATCACTTGGCCCAGGCCGTTCAAAGGAGCCAGCAGCAGATTGGGCGAACTGATCTCCACCGACGCGGGCGGTGGGGAGGGCGGGGCCAAACCCAGCAGCAACCAACCCAGCCCCACGAATGGCGCGGTATAGGCGGGCAGGCAGTGGGGGCCAGGGGTTCGCTTGAGCCATTGCTGGGTCAGCATCGCACTGATGCCGCCGCCGGCAATGATCAGCGGTGGCAACAAGACCGACCAGGGCAGCGTCAGGCTCAACAACAATCCCAGCAGGATCCCGTTATAGCTGAAGAGGCCGGCTTGCCGATGCTCCTTGGCATAACCGCGTCGCTGCGCCGTCAGCAATCCCGCCACACCGCCCAGCAGCGCGCCGCCGAGCAAGGCCGGCGCGGTGAACAGGATTGCCAACAGGCACAGCAAACCGCACAGCGGATGGCGCTGGAGGAAAATCTGGCTGAAGCCGTTGAGCAGGGCGGTGGCCCAG